>NZ_JBHWIQ010000005.1:0-67109 GCF_042732055.1 Streptomyces sp. NPDC059816 | reverse complement strand
ATAGCCTTCGGTCTCGTGGGCTCGTAGTTGTGTATACGACACAGAGGCTTGACGGACCCCGGTCCGTCGGGGGCCGCCGCGCCGGGTCCGGACCCGGCGCGGCGGTGCGTCAGCCCTGCGGGACCTGGGGCTCGTAGTCCTGTCCGAGGACGACCTCGATCACGGCGTTGCCCTCGACGGTGCCCTTCTTGACGGCCGATGCGGGCAGACCGAGCGTCTTGGCGACCTCGCCGGCCTCCTGCTCGCGGGCGGCGTCGCCGTAGACGACCCGGGTGGTCGGTGCGGTGCTCCCGCCCTTGCCGCCGTCGACGACGGTGTAGCCGCCGTTGACGAGGGCGACCCGGGCGGACTCGCCGGCGTCCCCGGTGCCGCTGGCGTTCCGGACGCCGACCCGTACCGCATCGCCCTCGGCGGGGGCCTTCACCGTGCCGCCGAGCAGGGGCTTGACCACCGCGGTGGTGGCCTCGGCGGCCAGCGCGCCCCCGGACTCGACGGGGAGCAGGGCGGTCTTGTAGTCGCCGCCCTTGGCCCGGTCGGAGAGCTTGGCGAGGAAGGCGCCCAGGTCCGGCGCGGTCAGTGACGGGTCGAGGATCTGGGCCAGGGACTCCACGGTGACCGTGGCGGCCTTGGTGTCCGAGGAGACCTTGCGCAGGACGCCCTGCATGACCTGCCCGAAGCGGGCGAGCTGGGCGTCCTGTGCTTCCCCGGGGGCGCGGTGGGTGGCGTAGGCGACGGCCATGGCACCGCTGAGGGTCTGCTGCTCGCCCTTCCTGACGAACGGGGTCTGGCCCTTCTTGGCCTTCTCCGCGGGGACGTCGGCGTCCGTGTCGATGTCGATGTTGCCGACGAGTTCCACCAGGTTGCTCAGATAGGGCGTGTCGATGCGCCAGGTGCCCTCGATGCTGGTCCCCAGGAGGGTGTCCACGGATTCGCGGGTACCCGTGGAGCCGTCGTCGTCCACGGACTTGGCGAGGGTGGTGGAGGTGCCGTCGTCCGCGCTGACGGACAGCGTGTTGGGCAGCAGGATGGTGCTGCCCTGCTTGGTGGTGGTGTTGTCCACCAGCAGCGCGGTGGAGGTCCCGCCCTTCTTGGTGTGGTGCAGGTGGACGAGGACCACGTCGCGCTTCTGCGGTCCGCCGGCCGCGCCGGTGGCGGACGTGTCGTCGTCACCGGAGAGTCCGGGCAGCTTGCCGGCGAAGCCCAGGTAGCCGAGGGTGCCGACGACGACCAGCGCGAGGACCACGCCCAGGGCGATGACCCGCCCCCGGGCCCGGCGTTTGGCCTCCTCGCGGCGCTCGGTGCGGTTCTCGGTGAACGTGAGCCAGTCGATGACGTCCTCGGGGTCACCGTCCGGTTCCTCGACGAAGGCGAACTGCTCGGTGCGGTAGTCCCGTTGCTCTTCGCTCCCGGAGGAGCCGTCGTGACCGTCCCGCTCGTCGCCGGTGTCACGGGCCGCCTGGGCGGGCACGGGGGCGGGGGCCACGGGCTCGGCGGCGTACCCCTGGTCGGGCGCCGCGGCCTGCTGCGGGACGTACGCGGTCTGCTCGGCGGTCAGGGCCGTCCCCGCGTCGGCCTGCGGCTGACCGTACGGGTCGGGGGAGGGGTACGGGTCGTGCGGGGCGTACGGGTCGTGCGGGGCGGTGGCGCCGTAGCCGACCTGGTCGACGCCGACCTGCTCGTACCCCTGGGCGGTCGTGCCGTACCCGTCGTAGGCGGGCTGCTGGACGGCGTACGGGTCGTACCCGTAGCCCTGGGCGCCGGGGTCCACCTGGCCCTGGGGCGTGGCGTACCCCTGCGCCGGGTCGTACGCGGCAGTGGCGTCGTAGCCCTGCGGGGTGCCGTAGCCGTCGCCCGCAACGCCGTCGAAGTGCGGGGCGTGCTCGGTGCCGTAGCCGGTGGAACCGTCCGAGGCCCCGTACGGCTGCGGGGTGCCGTACGGGGCCTCGGGCGGGACGCCGTAACCGTCTCCGTAGCCCTGTCGGGACGGGGCGGGGTCCTGGGACCTCTGCTGGTAGACGGGGCGGCCGTACTCGTCGTAGCCGGCGAGTTCGTAGCTGGCGAAGCCGTCGCCGCCCTCGGAGTGATCGGGTCCGCCGTAGCGATCGTCTCGGCCGTTCACAGCTGTGCCTCCCGGCTCAGTCGCCGCGGTACAGGTCGCGCTTGTCGATGTAGCGCACCACGCCGTCGGGCACCAGGTACCAGACGGGGGCGCCCGCCGAGACCCTCGCACGGCAGTCGGTGGACGAGATGGCGAGGGCGGGGACCTCCACGAAGGAGACGCCGCCCTCGGGGAGTCCGGGGTCGGTGAGGGTGTGTCCGGGACGGGTGACCCCGATGAAGTGTGCCAGGGAGAACAGCTCTTCCGTGTACCGCCAGGTGAGGATCTGGGCGAGCGCGTCGGCTCCGGTGATGAAGAAGAGGTCCGCGTCGGGGTTGAGGGCCCGCAGGTCACGCAGGGTGTCCGTGGTGTACGTGGGGCCGCCGCGGTCGATGTCGATGCGGCTCACCGAGAACTGCGGGTTCTCGGCGGTGGCGATGACCGTCATCAGATAGCGGTCCTCGGCCGGCGACACCCGGGTGTCGCTCTTCTGCCAGGGCTCCCCGGTCGGCACGAACACGACCTCGTCGAGGTGGAACTGCGCGGCGACCTCACTGGCCGCCACGAGGTGCCCGTGGTGGATCGGGTCAAACGTTCCGCCCATCA
This sequence comes from Streptomyces sp. NPDC059816, assembly GCF_042732055.1. Classification (NCBI taxonomy): domain Bacteria; kingdom Bacillati; phylum Actinomycetota; class Actinomycetes; order Kitasatosporales; family Streptomycetaceae; genus Streptomyces; species Streptomyces sp. NPDC059816. The sequence goes on along the minus strand of NZ_JBHWIQ010000005.1, from coordinate 64,405 downwards.
CGCCGAGACGGCGCTTGCCGCTGTTCGTCCGGCCGGTAGGCATGTCCTGCTCTCCCATGCGTGCAGACCCTACCGGCCCGTACTGAAGGTCCGGACGGCCGGACCGGTCGAGCGGCGGCGTCCGGCCGTGCGGTGCATCAGCGGGCCGGCGGTCGGGGCGAGCGCGGGCGGGTCAGCGGTCCCGGTTGAAACGGGTCGTGATCCAGAGCAGCAGGAGCAGGACGAAGAGCGCTCCGCCACCCACGACGAACGGGTTGATGCTCGCGTAGGGGCCGTGGTGCTCGCCGCCCGAAGCCAGGGTGACCAGCGGGGCCGCGGTGCTGTGCAGACTCATCTTCGGAGGACCTATCCGGAGGGGGAACGGGCTGGAGACGGGGTGCCTCCGAAGCCATCGTAAGCGTGGCGTAAAGCGTCGTCGCGGGAGGGCCGCGATTACACCGGTGCGCGTCGCCCCGGCAGGCGCTCACCGGAGGTCACCCCCACGCGCCCGGTGACCCGTCAGCACCCGCACCCCTAGGGTGGGCCGGGCCCGCGGGGACGCGCGGAGGGCAGCAGGACGGCCGGGAACCCGGGCGGACGGTCGCGCGTTCCACCGATGACCACGCAGACATGGGGGCGTCATGACGGACAACAACAACGGCACCGGACAGCAGCCGAACGGCCGTACGCCGGAGGGGAATCTCCCCGGGCGCACGCGCAGGCGGTTCCCGGGCATCTCCTCCCGGGCCTACGAACACCCGGCCGACCGCTCGGCGCTGGTGGCGCTGCGCAAGCTCAGCGGCTTCGACACGGTGTTCAAGGCCCTGAGCGCGCTGCTGCCCGAGCGGAGCCTGCGGCTGTTGTTCCTGTCGGACTCGGTCCGGGTCTCCGATGCCCAGTTCTCGCACCTCAACGACATGCTGCGGGACGCCTGTTACCTCCTGGACCTGGAGAAGGTCCCCTCGATGTACGTCAGTCAGAACCCCCAGCCGAACGCGATGTGCATCGGCCTGGACGAGCCGATCATCGTCGTGACCACCGGTCTGGTGGAGCTGTTGGACGAGGAGGAGATGCGGGCGGTCGTCGGCCACGAGGTCGGCCACGCCCTGTCGGGGCACGCGGTGTACCGCACGGTCCTGCTGTTCCTGACGAACCTGGCGCTGCGGGTGGCGTGGATCCCCCTGGGCAATGTCGCGATCATGGCGATCGTGACGGCGCTGCGGGAGTGGTTCCGCAAGTCCGAGCTGTCGGCGGACCGCGCCGGGCTGCTGGTCGGCCAGGATCTCCAGGCGTCGATGCGGGGCCTGATGAAGATCGCGGGCGGCAACCACCTCCACCAGATGAACGTGGACGCGTTCCTGGCGCAGGCCGAGGAGTACGAGGCCGGCGGCGACCTGCGGGACTCCGTCCTCAAGATCATCAACGTGCTGCCCCGTAGCCACCCCTTCACGACCGTCCGGGCCGCCGAGCTGAAGAAGTGGGCCGAGTCCCGGGACTACCAGCGCCTCATGGACGGCCACTACCCGCGCCGCGACGAGGACAAGGACACCTCGGTCACGGAGTCCATACGGCAGTCCGCCTCCGCGTACGCGAGTGACGTCCGCGACTCGAAGGACCCGCTGATGAAGCTGGTCACCGACATCGCGGGCGGGGCCGGTGACCTCGGAGGTCGGGTCCGCAGCAAGTTCGGCGGCTTCGGCGCCGGCAAGGACACTTCCGCCTCCGCCTCCGCCGCCCAGGACGACGACGGGGAGACGGGCTCCACCGGCCGCACCGGCACCAGCGGCTGACGGCTCAGCCGGCGCGGGGGAGCTTCGGTTGCGCCCCCGCGGCCAGGGTGCCGCAGAGGTTGGTGACACTGCCCGTCGCGTACGGGTCGGTGCCGCGCGGCGGTGCCGGGTCGGCGCTCTCGCCCGCGAGCAGCGGCCGCAGGTGGTCCGCCCAGCCCGTGCCGCAGGCCAGCGGCCCGGCCTGCGTGGCGGAGGTCACCAACTCCGCCTGGTGACGCCGTAGGTCGTCCCGGTCGAAGTGGAACGACAACTGCCGACGGACGGTGAAGAGCGAGGACTCGGCCGGCCCGCCCCGAGCGGGCCGGACCGCGTACACGAAGGTGTGGTCGCTGACGACCTCCAGGGTGTCCGTGTCGACCTCGACGGCCCGCAGGGTGCCCTGCACCCGGACCCGGGGTTCCGCGAGCACCGTGCGCGCGGGGTCGAACCGGACGAGCCAGCCGGTGGCCGCGTGCAGTCCGTCGGCCAGCGGCCGGGCGAAGCTCCGGTCGAACTGACCCAGCTGGTCGGGGTCGACCAGGACGCGCACCGGCCGCACGGCACCGCCGGTGAGGACGTCGGGGTCGAGGGAGGACTCCACGAGGTAGTCCTTGACGGTGGTCAGGGCGGTCATGACCTGACCACTGGAGAAGTTCGTGGTGCGCCGTGCGGCCGGAAGGGTGATGCCCTCGGCCCCGATCCCGAACTGTGCGGCCGGGCTGTGCCCGTACAGGTCGGCCGGCCGGCCGCCCGGGACGGCGGCGACCGGTGCCAGCGGGATCACCGTCATCCGCAGCGACCCGGTGCGCTGTGCGGCCGGTCCGCCGTAGGGCTGGCGCACCCCCAGGTAGACGGCGGTGGCGAAGGCCGCGGCGATCACCACGACCAGCACGAGGGCCTGCCAGGAGGAGCCGCGCCGGTGCAGCGGCGGCGCCCGGCGGACGGCGGGGGTGTGGTCGGTGATGCGCTCCTCGGCCGAGAACTCCTGGAGCCGGGCAGCACGGATGAACGACTCGTCGAAGACGACGGATCGGTACTCGTCATCGCCGCCGGGGGCGCCCTCGGGTGTCCCCTGCGGTGGGTTTCCTGGCCCGCCCATACCTTCAGGGTAGGTCTGAGCACGGTCCCGTAAACGCGCTGCCGTGCGACAAGTTCCCCGGAGGCCGCAGGCGGCCGGAACCTTACGGTGTCAGGGGGTGCGGGGCACCGCGGAGGCCGGTGACCGGAAGCCGTCGGGGGGTGTCGCGGGCGGGGCCGAGGGGGGTGTGGACGGCCCCTGCCCCAACTCCGTGGAGCTGGGCCGCGGGGCCGGGTCCTGACGGTTCGACGCGGCGCCGCGGTAGACGGCGGCGAAGGCCAGGGCCACCATGCCCACGCCCATGGCGAGGGCGAGCAGCCAGGCGATGGGTCGGTGCCAGCGGGCGTGGCCCATGAAGGTGTCGCTGCGCCCGTAGGACTCCTCCAGGATGTCCCGGGCGTAACGGTCGTCGGGGTCGTAGCTGCGGCCCTCGCCGAAGGCGTCGAGGGCGCGGGCATCGGGGTCGTCGGGGTCGTTGTCGGGGTGCCCGCCCCGGGTCCCGGCGGGGCGGCCCTCCGCCTCGGCACGGGCCTCGGCCGCCGTGAGCAGCCGTTCCACGGCGCTCGGTTCGCGGACCGGTGCGGCCCGGATGAAGTCCTCGTCGAACACCACGGAGGCGAACTCCTCGTCCGCACCTCCGTGGTCGCGGTCGTCGGGCTCGTCGCCGCCCGGGAGCGGCGTGCCCCCCACGTCCTCCGGCACGCCTCCAGCGTAGACCCGGGGGGACGTTTTGGGCAGACCGTGCCGGTGGATACCCGCCACCCCGGGGGCCGCGCGGGGCGGCCGTCCGGGGGAAGGGCGGACGGCCGCGTCAGCCGCGGACGTGACCGTCGCCGGTGACGATGTACTTGGTGCTGGTGAGTTCCGGCAGGCCCATCGGACCGCGGGCGTGCAGCTTCTGGGTGGAGATGCCGATCTCGGCGCCGAAGCCGAACTGTCCGCCGTCCGTGAACCGGGTGGACGCGTTGACGGCGACGGTCGTGGAATCGACCAGCTGGGTGAACCGGCGGGCCGCCGCTTGCGAGGTGGTGACGATGGCCTCGGTGTGTCCGGACGACCAGAGCCGGATGTGCTCGACGGCCTTGTCGAGGGAATCCACCACCGCGGCGGCGATGTCGTACGAGAGGTACTCGGTGTCCCAGTCCTCGGCGGTGGCCGCCACGACCGTGGCCTTGCTGCCGGCGGCGTGGGCCGCCACCCGCGGGTCGGCGTGGACGGTGACCCCGGCCTCGGCGAGGGCGTCGAGGGCGCGCGGCAGGAACGCGTCCGCGATGTCCCGGTGGACGAGGAGGGTCTCGGCCGCGTTGCACACGCTGGGGCGCTGCGCCTTGGAGTTGACGAGGATCTCGACCGCCATGTCGAGGTCGGCCTGGGCGTCGACGTAGACGTGGCAGTTGCCGGTGCCGGTCTCGATGACCGGGACGGTGGACTCCTCGACGACCGTGCGGATCAGCGAGGCGCCGCCGCGCGGGATGAGGACGTCGACCAGGCCACGGGCGCGCATCAGCTCGCGGACGGATTCCCGGCTCTCCCCGGGGACCAACTGGATCGCGTCTGCGGGCAGCCCGGCGCCCCCGATCGCGTCGCGCAGCACCCGGACCAGGGCGGTGTTCGACTCGTACGCGGAGGACGAGCCGCGCAGCAGGACGGCGTTGCCGGACTTGAGGCAGAGGGCCGCGGCGTCGACGGTGACGTTGGGGCGGGCCTCGTAGATGATCCCGACGACGCCGAGCGGGACCCGGACCTGACGCAGGTCGATGCCGTTGGGCAGGGTGGAGCCGCGGACCACCTCGCCGACCGGGTCGGGCAGGGCGACGACCTCGCGGACGTCGGAGGCGATGGCCCGGACCCGCTCCGGGGTGAGCGTGAGCCGGTCGACGATCGACTCGCTGGTGCCCGCCTCGCGTGCCTTGGCGACGTCCAGGGCGTTGGCCTCGACGATCTCGCGGGAGCGGACCTCCAGCGCGTCGGCGATCGCCAGCAGGGCGTCGTCCTTGGTGGCCCGGGGCAGCGGCGCGAGGTCCGCGGCGGCGGCCTTGGCGCGGTAGGCGGCGCGTGCGACCTCGGACATGTTGTCGTAGGGCGAGGGCGCGGAGAGCGGCGGGAGCGACGTCATGCCCGCAGCGTAGTGCGCCGTCCGTCGGCCGTCCGGCCGTGTCCCACACCCCGAGACGGCCGTCTCGGGGCGCGGGGAAGGCGCCGCGGGCACGTCAGTACGGGTGCACCCCCACGGGGGTGGCCGGGGCCGGTCCTGAGCCCTCCGCGACGCGCAGGTGGTAGGTCTCGCGGTCGATCACTTCCAGGCCGACGATCTCCCACGCTGGCAGCTGTGCGGTGCGCCGGTGCTCGCCCCAGAGCCGGAGCGCGACGGCCGCCGCGTCGTGCAGGTCGCGGGCCTCCTCCCAGTACCGGATCTCCGCGTGATCGCCCGCGTACCGGCTGGTCAGCAGGAAGGGGTGGTCGTGGGCGAGCTGTTCGAGTCCGCGTCTGACCTCGCCCAACGGGGCCTCGGCCCCGGAGACGCTCAGCGTCACGTGCCACAGCCGGGGGGCGTGGCCTCTCTCGTCGACGCCGTCCCCGACGGGACCCGTCAGGGTGCGGTCCTCCCCCACGGCCTTCAGGGCGGGGGAGCCGAGGCCGGCACGCGCTGCCGCCCCCTGGCGCACTCGTCTCACGACGGCCTCCTACACGCAAGTGTCATCCGACTGGTCCCTGCAACGGTCCCCTGCCACAAAGTTGACACCCCATCGACCCGGATGGGGCACTTTTACGGAACGTCCACCTGGTGGATTCCGATCGTTCGGACGGCCCTCGACTCAGGGGCCGAGCAGCACCAGGTCGTCGCGGTGGACGACCTCGCGTTCGTACGCGGGACCCAGCTCGCGGGCCAGGTCACGGGTGGAACGGCCGAGGAGCAGCGGGATCTCCTTGGCGTCGAAGTTGACCAGGCCGCGGGCGACGGCCCGGCCCCGGGCGTCGCGCAGTTCGATGGGGTCGCCCGCGGTGAACTCGCCCTCGACGGCGGCGATCCCGGCCGGCAGCAGTGATTTCCGGCCTTCGACCACGGCCCGGACGGCCCCGTCGTCCAGGGTGAGCGCACCCCGGGGGGTGGAGGCGTGCTGGAGCCACAGCAGCCGGTCGGCCGAGCGGCGTCCGGTGGGGTGGAAGTGGGTGCCGGTGTCCCGTCCGGCGAGGGCGTCCGCGGCGTGCACCGCGGAGGTGAGGACCACCGGGATGCCGGCGGCGGCGGCGATGCGTGCGGCCTCGACCTTGGTGACCATGCCGCCGGTGCCGACCCCGGCGCGCCCGGTGCTGCCGATCTCGATGCCCTCCGTGTCGGCGGGCCCGCGCACCTCGGCGACGCGGGAGGTGCCCGGGCGGCTGGGGTCGCCGTCGTAGAGGCCGTCGACGTCGGAGAGGAGGACCAGCAGGTCGGCCCGGACCAGATGGGCGACGAGGGCGGCCAGCCGGTCGTTGTCGCCGAACCGGATCTCGTCCGTGGCGACGGTGTCGTTCTCGTTGACCACGGGCAGCGCGCCCATGGCGAGGAGCTCGTCGAGGGTGCGCGAGGCGTTGCGGTGGTGGGCGCGCCGGCTGGTGTCGTCGGCAGTGAGCAGGACCTGTCCGACGCGGACGCCGTAGCGGGCGAAGGAGGCCGTGTAGCGGGCGACGAGGAGCCCCTGGCCGACGCTGGCGGCGGCCTGTTGCCGGGCCAGGTCCTTGGGGCGTCTGCGCAGTCCGAGCGGGGCGAGTCCGGCGGCGATGGCGCCGGAGGACACCAGTACGATCTCCTTCGCCCCGCCGTCGCGCACCTTGGCGAGCACGTCGACGAGGGCGTCCACGCGATCGGCGTCCAACCCGCCCGTGGCCGTGGTCAGCGAGGACGAACCGACCTTGACGACGATCCGGTGTGCTTCCGTGACCCGCTGCCTCACGCCTGACACGCGCTTCCCCTCAGTCGCCCGATAGTCACCCGATGCGACCGGTTCCGTCCGGAGCCGGGCGCCGCTCCGCAATCTACGTGAGACCGGCAACGGACGGACGGACGTGTCCGATGGCTGAAATTGCGCCTCCGTCTTCACAGAAGTCTCACGGAGGTCTCACCATCGAGTCAGTTCTTGAGGAAACGATTCCGTAACGTGAAAGCGGGCAGAAGGCCTGCTATCCGGTCAACTGCTTTTGACGTTAACCAGCAAGCCCACCTGCTATGCACGTATCGTCACTCCACTCGTGCATGGATCTGGATCGTGCTGCTAGGAGAGCCCACATCTTGCGTTCCGTCCCCTCGTCTCTCGTTCGGGCGGGGAGGCTCGTCCTCCCCGCCATCCTGGTGGCGTCCTTCGCGGGTCAGGTCATCGGGGCCCTGCTCCCCCGGGTCCCGCTGCTGATAGCAGCGACCACCGTCGGACTCGCGGCCGAAGCCGCACTGCACCGCTGGCACCGCCCGATGGCCTCTGCGCTGGCCCGTACCCGGGCCGACGTCACGGTCCGGGTCGTCCTGCGCGACCTGCTGTTGGTGGCCGGCCTGTTGGCGCACCAACAGAGCCAGGACCAGCGCCTGGCGTACCTGCCGCTCGTCCTCGGGCTGTTGACCTTCTACGCCCTGCACTTCGCCTGTCACGCCACGGCACTCGTGGTCCGTCGCTCGCGCACGCTGCCGGTGCTCACCCGCAACATCGACACCTCCGGGCTGCGGCTGACCACGGCGGCGCCCGCGCTGTTGTCCCGCCGGGCGGGGGGCCGGCTGCGGCTGTTCGGGTTCCCGGCGACCGCGGGGCTGATGGCGACGGCGCTGGTGGACTCGCCGACCCCCGCCATCGTCGGGGTCGGCCTGGCCGTCCTGGCCGCGCTGGTCGGACTCGTCGAACTGCTCACCCGGCTGCTGCCCGCCCGACGGCCCGCGGGGTCCGAGGAGGTGCTCGACTGGTTCGACGGCTGGCTCGCCGAGTACCAGCCGACCGTGGCCCTGTACTTCTCCGGCGGCACCTCCTCGGCGTACCAGGCCAACATGTGGCTGGATACCCTCGCCCGGCTCGACGGGCGCCCGTTGATCGTGCTGCGCGAGCGGTTCATGGTGCAGAAGATCGGTGCGACCGACCTCCCGATCGTCTGCGTGCCCAAGGTCGCCGACCTGATGCGCCTGGAACACTCCACGCTGCCGGTCATGCTGCACCCGGCGAACTCGGGCAAGACCTCGCAGGTGCTGCGCATACCGACGATCAAGCACGCCTTCGTGAACCACGGCGAGAGCGACAAGCTGTCCTCGGTCAACCCGTACTCGAAGGCGTACGACGAGGTGTGGGTGGCCGGCCCGGCCGCCCGGGACCGGTACGCGCAGGCCGAGGTGGGCGTCGAGGACAAGGACATCGTGGAGGTGGGGCGCCCCCAGCTCGACGGCATCCGCCCCTACGCGGGCCACTCGGCGGGCGGTCCGGTGACCGTGCTGTACGCACCGACCTGGGAGGGCTGGGACGGCAACCCCGGCAACACCTCGGTGATCGAGGCGGGCGAGAACCTCGTCCGGGAGCTCCTCGCCGACCCCGGGGTCCGGCTGCTGTACAAGCCGCACCCGATGACGGGTTCGGTCGACGCCCGGGCGGGTGCGGCCAACGCCCGCATCCAGGAGATGATCCGCGCCGCGGTGGCCGGGCAGACGGCGGTGCCGCCGGAGCCCGCGGCGGCGGCGGAACTGGAGCAGGCGACGGCGGAGCTGGACCTCATGGTCAGCACGAAGTTCCGCCGGGCGGCCGACGACATGGAACGCATGCTGCTCCAGACCACCCCGGTACCGGGCCGGGCGGGGGAGGTCGCGGCGGCCACGGCCCGGTGGGAGGAGCGGTACTGGGCCTCGCTGCCGCCGGTCGAGCACCAGATAGTGACGGGTTCCCGCCCGGCGCTGTACAGCTGCTTCGACCAGGCGGACCTGCTGGTCAGCGATGTGTCGAGCGTGGTCAGCGACTATCTGGCCAGTGGGAAGCCGTATGCGGTCGCCAATACGAGCGGGCTGCCCGAGGACGTGTTCCGGGAGACCTTCCCGACCGTCGGTGCGGCCACGATCCTCAGCCCGGACGGCAGCGGGGTCGCCCGGCTGCTCGACTCGGTGCGCCGACCCGGGGCCGACCTGCTGGTCGGGGCGCGTGCCGCACTGCGGACGCGGCTGCTGGGTCCGGCCGGGCAGCCTTCGCTCGCCCGGTTCGACGGGGCGGTGAAGGGGCTGGCCGAACAGGCCGCCCAGCGGGCCCGGATCGTCGGGGCCATCCCCAGCCAGGCCCTGGCCCCCACCCAGGAAGCCACCGAAGAACCCCTACCGACAGCCTCCGCCGACCAGTAGGACCAGGGCGCCCCGCCCGGCAACAGCCGGACGGGGCGCCCTGTCAGTAGAACGCCCCCGACAGGGGGACGCGCCCCGTCAGGGGCGCGGGGAACTGCGCGACCAGCCCCCACGACCGCCGGACGAACGACGAACCCGGACGGCAAGCACCCCAGCCCCCGACAACCACCCGCTACGGGTGCCGGTGCCGCCACCCACCCCACGCGGAAGCGATCATCTCGTCCACCCCGTGGCGAGCGGACCACCCCAGCTCCTCGCGGATGCGGTCCGCCGAGGCGACGACCCGCGCCGGGTCACCGGCACGACGCGCGGTCACCACGGGCAGCAGCTCCTCGCGCCCGGTGACCTTGAGGATGTGCTCCACCATCTCCCGCACGGAACTCCCCTCGCCCCGACCGATGTTCAGGGTGAGCGAGGTGCCGGGCTCGGCGTCCGCCAGTCGGAGGGCCGCCGCCAGGTGCGCGGAGGCGATGTCCTGGACGTGGATGTAGTCGCGGACGCAGGTTCCGTCGGCGGTGGCGTAGTCGTCGCCGAAGATCCGCGGCGGCTCGTCGGCTTCCAGCCGTTCGAAGACCATCGGGATCAGGTTGAAGACCCCCGCGTCGGACAGTTCGGGTGAGGCCGCACCGGCGACGTTGAAGTAGCGCAGCGACGCCGCGCGCAGTCCGTAGGCCCGGGAAGAAGCGTTGATCAGCCATTCGCCGACGAGCTTGGTCTCCCCGTAGGGGCTCAGCGGCTTGCAGGGCGTCTCCTCGGTGACGAGCGTCACGTCCGGCATGCCGTAGACCGCGGCCGACGAGGAGAAGACGAGGCGGTCGATCCCGGCGTCGCCCAGCGCGTCGAGGAGGGTCTGGAGCCCGGTGACGTTCTCCCGGTAGTAGTAGGCGGGCTTCTCGACGGACTCGCCGACCTGCTTCTTGCCCGCGATGTGCACCACACCGGTGATCGCGTGGTCGCGCAGCGCCGCGTCGAGGGCCGCGCGGTCGAGGACGCTGCCGATCACCAGCGGCACCCCGTCCGGCACCCGGTCACGACTGCCCGTGGACAGGTCGTCGTAGACGACGACCTGCTGGCCGCCCTCGATCAGGGCGCGCACGACATGCGCTCCGATGTACCCGGCTCCGCCCGTCACCAGCCAGCTCATGGACTTCCCTTCGTCGACGCCGTCCCAGGCAGAATCACCCGGCGACGCCCGAAAATCGAATCGGACATACCGCAGCCTCTCCCGGTTTTCCGGTGAAGCAGTGGATCTGATGGGTTCTGTGAGGGATCTCTCCGTGATCGGGAGGTGACAGGGAACGACCGATACCATCCAGTTCGGTGGCACCTTTCGGCCGCCACGGGGAGGGGACGGTGCGCTACGGACGCCAGGGAAACATCGGACGAATCCCTTACGATTGGTCGGCGCGGTCTCGGCGACTGGTCCCCGGTGAAACCCAGCGCGGCCCGACGCTCCCGCGGACAGTTCTCGGAACAGGTTGAAGGATGCCCAGACTCACGCTCGTCGTTCCCGTGTACAAGGTCCAGGGCTACTTGGCCGAATGCCTCGACTCGATCGTCAGGCAGGACTACACGGACTTCGAGATCGTGGCGGTCGACGACTGCTCTCCTGACGCCTCCGGGGCGATCCTCGACGACTACGCTTCGCGCGATGATCGAATACGAGTGATTCACCTCACGGAGAACGTCGGTCTGGGGCGGGCCCGCAACGCCGGGCTGGCCGAGGCCCGCGGTGACTACATCCTGTTCCTCGACAGTGACGACAGCCTCGACCCGGGGTCCCTGTCCGCGATCGCACACCGGCTCGACGCAACCAACGAGCCCGACATCCTGGTCTATGACTACGTGCGCACGTACTGGAACGGAGAGACCCGCCCGAACCAGCGGGCCGGTGTGCTGCGCGACGAGGGCACCGATGCGGTCCCGCTCCAGGACCGCCCGGAACTGCTCGACCTGCTCCAGGTCGTGTGGAACAAGGCGTACCGCAGGGACTTCGTGGAACGGCTCGGCCTCACCTTCCCCCACGGGTACTACGAGGACGTCCCCTGGGCGTTCTGCTCGATGATCGCCGCCGAGCGCATAGCCGTCCTTGACCGGGTGTGCGTCCGCTACCGGCAGCGCCGCGAGGGCGGGAGCATCACCGGCACGGTCAGCCGCAAGCACTTCGACGTGTTCGAGCAGTACGACCGCGTCTTCGCCTTCCTCGACGCCCGGCCGGAGCTGGACCGGTTGCGACCCCGACTGTTCCGGAGGATGGTCGACCACTTCCTGAACGTCCTCGACAAGCCGGGCCGGCTGCCGCGCAACGCGCGCGCGGAGTTCTTCCACCGGGCCGCCGCCGCCTACGCCGCACGAATACCCACCGGCTTCCAGCGTCCCGCCGGGAGCCGCGGCTACAAGTACGCGATGCTGGAGCACGACGCGTACTCCGCGCTGGCGGGCGCCACCACGGCCGCCCGGACCCAGCGGATCGTCCGGAGCCGGGCGCGCGCCGCGGTCAAGCGGTCCAAGCGCAGCGCGATGGGCCTGTACTACCAGTCGCAGTTGCGGGCCCCGCTGGACGAGAACCTGGCGCTGTTCTCCGCGTACTGGGGCCGGTCGGTGTCCTGCAACCCGGCCGCCATCGCCGAGGAACTCGCCCGGCTCGCCCCGCAGGTGCGACGGGTGTGGGCGGTCCGCGCGGACGCCGTGGCCTCGGTGCCGGCCGGGGTGGAGGTCGTCCGGGTCGGCTCCCGCGAGTACTGGTCGGCGCTGGCCCGGGCCAAGTACCTGGTGAACAACGTCAACTTCACCGACGCACTGGTCAAGCGGGACGGTCAGATCCACGTCCAGACCCATCACGGCACCCCGCTCAAGACCATGGGCCTCGACCAGCGGAAGTACCCCGCGTCCTCCCACGGCACGGACTTCACGAAGCTGTTGGAGCGCTGTGACCGCTGGGACTACAGCCTCAGCTCGAACCGGTTCTCCACGACCGTGTGGGAGCGGGTCTACCCGTGCAGTTACGTTTCTCTGGAGACCGGCTACCCGCGCAACGACGTGCTGGTGAACGGCACCGCCGAGGACGTGGCCCGGGCCCGGGCCGCGCTCGGTCTCGCGGACACCACGACGGCCTTCCTGTACATGCCGACGCACCGCGAGTACCAGGGCGAGTTCCGTTCCCGGCTCGACCTCGCCCGGCTCGCCGACGAGCTCGGCCCGGACGTGACGCTGCTGGTGCGCGGCCACTACTTCTACTCGTCGTCACCGCAGCTCGCCGACCTCCGGCGCAGCGGACGCATCGTCGACGTGTCGGGGCGCCACTCGGTCGAGGACCTCTACCTGGCGGCGGACGCCCTGATCACCGACTACTCCTCGGCGATGTTCGACTACGCCGTCCTGGACCGTCCGATCGTCGTCTTCGCCGACGACTGGGACGTCTACCGCGCAGTGCGCGGAACGTACTTCGACCTGACCGAGGAACCGCCGGGCTCCGTCGTCCGCTCCGAGGACGCACTGATCGACCTGCTGCGCTCCGACGCGTGGCGCGGTGCCGAGGCGGCCGACCTGCGGGCCGCGTTCCGCCGCAGGTTCTGCGAGTTCGACGACGGACGCGCCGCCGAGCGGGTCGTGCGCCGGGTGTTCCTCGGCGAGCAGACCCCGATCCCTCCCGTTCCGTTCGCGGAGCGTTCCCACGCTCCGTATCCCGCCCAGGTGCTCGAACTGGTCGAGCGGGCCTGACCGAAAGGAAGACCACGTCACATGGCCCCCCGGCTCAGTGTCGTCGTACCCATCTACAACGTGGAGGAGTACCTTCCGGCGTGCCTTGACTCGCTGGAGGCGCAGACCCTGCGCGAGCTCGAAGTCCTCATGGTGGACGACGGTTCGCCGGACGACTCGGCGGCCATCGCCGCCGAGTACGCGGCCCGTGACCCGCGCTTCACGCTCATCCGCAAGGAGAACGGGGGCCTCGGGGCCGCCCGCAACACCGGCATATCCCGGATGTCGCCCGCCTCGGAGTTCCTGACCTTCGTCGACAGCGACGACGTGATCCCGCCGGACGCGTACCGGCTGATGATCACCAGTCTCGACGAGAGCGGCTCCGACTTCTGCACCGGCAACGTCTTCCACCTGCGGGGCGAGAAGTCCTGGCAGGTGCCGTTGCTGAAGATGCTCTCCGGCGAGGCCCAGCAGCGCACCCACATCTCGCAGATGCCCAGGCTGGTCGCGGACCGGATCGCCTGCAACAAGGTGTTCCGCCGGACCTTCTGGGAGAAGCACGGCTTCGTCTTCCCCGAGGGCATCCTGCACGAGGACATCCCGGTCGTGCTGCCGGCCCACTACCGGGCCGAGGCCGTCGACATCATCGGCGAGCCCACGTACTTCTGGCGGCTGCGCGAGGGCGAGTCCGCGCCGTCGATCACCCAGCGCCGCAAGGAGCCGCAGGCGATCCGGGACCGGGTCACCGCGGTCACCTCGGTGAGCCAGTTCCTGGCGAAGCAGGCGGGCCCCGAGTTCGCCGTCTACAAGAAGCAGTACGACGACCGGGTGCTCCGCGACGACCTGCGGATCTTCCTGCGGGTGCTGCCGGACGCCCCGGCCGAGTTCCACGAGGCGTTCCTGGAAGCGACCAACCGCTACCTCGACACGATCGACCCGCAGACGGTCATGGGGCTGCCGACGGTACTGCGCGTGCAGTGGCTGCTGGTCCGCAAGCACCAGATGACCGAACTGCTGGCACTGCTCGCCTCGCAGCGCCGCAAGGAGCCCATCGAGGTCAGCGGCGCGTTCCGCAAGTACGCCAAGTTCGCCCCGCTGGAACAGGCCGGGGTGGAGCTGCCGAAGGCCGCCCTGCGCATCGACAAGGCCCTCGGGCTGAAGGCTCCGCTGCGCTCGGTGGAGTGGCACGACGGCAAGCTGGTGCTGTCCGGTGACGCCTGGATCGACAAGATCGACGTCGACTCCAAGCGCGGCAGCCTGAAGGTCGTGCAGTTCAAGCACAACGGCTCGGGCCGACGGATCTTCGCGCCCGCCAAGAACGTCCACCGCCCGGAGGCCACCACCGGCTCCGGCCAGAAGACCTACAACTACGACTGGGCGGGCTGGGAGCTGACCCTCGACCCGACCAAGCTGCGCAAGGGCGGCAAGTGGCAGGAGGGCATCTGGCACGTCGGCATCAACGTGTACGCCTCCGGTCTGGTGCGGCGCAGCGGGGTGTGGGCGCGCGGCGGCTCGGCCGCGAACTTCCCCACGTACCACTGGCTGGACGGCGACCACCGGCTGCTGCCCGTGGTGGAGCGCAGTGCGCTGAAGCTGCGGCTGGAGAAGGTCAAGGCGCTCATCACGGACCGCCGGCTGGTCGGCGAGACCCTGGAGATCGACGGCGAGCTGCGGGCGGGCGCCCCGTCGGCGGCCAACCTGGTGCTGCGGCTGAGCAACCCGAAGAGCGGCGAGGTCCAGGACTACCCGGCCGAGGTGCAGATCACCTCCGCCGGTCGGGTCTTCACCGCGAAGGTGCCGCTCTCCGAGGCGGCGCTGATCCCGAACGAGGCCCTGGACTCCAAGGCCCAGCCCAACCGCCGCCAGTGGAGCACGGTCCTGGTGGCCACCGACCCGGACGGCACCGAGCACCGCTACAGCACCGTCATGCGGGACGGCCTGACGGACCTGCGCAGCGACATGCCCGACTCGATGGGCCCTGCGGTCGCGCACCACGAGATCGCCGTGGTGTCCGGCAACAACGGCTACCTCAAGATCATCGGTCGGGTGCGCCGGGCGGTGCTCACCCGGGTCGGCGAGCGTGACGGCAAGATCGTCATGGAGGGTTACACCAGCGCACGGCTGGTCGGCGCGGAGCTGTTGGTCAAGTCGCGCGGGCGGTTCGACGAGCGGACGGTGCCCGTCGAGTGGCAGCCCGACGGACGGTTCGCCGTGGCCTTCGACCCGTCGGCGCTGGGCGGCGCGGGCAACGTGCCGTTGAAGGCCGGGCGGTGGAACGTCTTCCTGCGGCTGCCCGACCAGGAGGAGGTGCCGAAGTCGGCGTTCGTCATCGAGCGGCACGCGGCGAAGTACTTCCCGCTCAAGACCGTGATCAGCGGCCGGCGTTACTGGTTCGAGAGCCTGTGGGGCACCTACCCGCAGCTCAACTGCCGTTCCGAGCTGAACGACATGGAGCTGGGCCCGTACCGTCAGCTCCAGATGCGCCGCGAGGTGTACGAGCCGGGTCGTCAGCAGCCGCTGCGCGAGCAGGTGTTCTTCCTCAGCTACAACGGCAAGCAGTACTCGGACAGCCCCCGGGCGATGCACGAGGAGCTGCTGTCGCGGGGCAGCGACCTGAAGCACCTGTGGGCCGTGCGCGACGGGCAGGTCGTGCTGCCGCCGACCGCCGACCGGGTCCGCATGTGGGGCCGCGAGTGGTTCGAGGCGCTGGCCACCTCCCGCTACATCGTCACCAACGGGCACCTGCCCGAGTGGGTGGAGCGGCGGCCCGGCCAGGTGATCGTGCAGACCTGGCACGGCACCATGCTGAAGAAGATCGGCCACGACATCGAGACGCTGCACTTCGACCGCGAGTACCAGAACCGGCTGGCCCTGGAGGCCAACAACTGGAGCCTGCTGGTCTCGTCGAACCGGTTCAGCACCCCGATCCTCAAGCGGGCGTTCTCCTACAACGGGGAGGTCCTGGAGGCGGGTTACCCGCGCAACGACTACCTGTACTCCCCCGACCGGGACAAGATCGCCGACTCGGTCAAGGAGCGGCTGGGCCTGCCCGCCGACAAGAAGGTCGTGCTGTACGCCCCGACCTGGCGCGACGACCAGTCGCACAGCGCCGGCCAGTACAAGTTCCGCCTGAAGATCGACCTGGCCGACGCACGGGCCCGGCTCGGCCATGACCACGTGCTGTTGATCCGCCGCCACTCCAACATCGTGGACGCGGTGCCGGGCGCGGGCGACGGCTTCGTCTACGACGTCTCGGAGTACCCGGACATCGCGGAGCTGTACCTGGCCGCCGACATCATGATCACCGACTACTCGTCCGTGATGTTCGACTACGCGCACCTCAAGCGGCCGATGCTGTTCTTCACGTACGACCTGGAGCACTACCGGGACAAGCTGCGCGGGTTCTACTTCGACTTCGAGGAGGACTCGCCCGGTCCGCTCCTGCGCACCTCGGAGGAGCTGATCGAGTCGATCCGTCGGATCGAGGAGGTCAAGGTCGACTACCAGGAGCGGTTCAACCGCTTCCACGAGCTGTTCTGCGACCTGGACGACGGCTCTGCCTCGAAGCGGGTCGTGGACCGGATGCTGGAGCAGGCCCGCCAGCGGTGACGCGCCGCCGGCCCGGGGCCAGCCGCCGCGGGCCGGCGAGTGTCGGGCGGTACCGGACCTGAAGACGGGGCCGGCCCGGAGGGAGAGATCCCTCCGGGCCGGCCCCGTGTCCGTGGCCGGTGTCCAGTGTCCGGTGTCCGGTGGTTGTGCGGACACGCAGAAGAGACCGCCCGGTGGGGGTCAGCCACGATCGGTGACCCCCACGGAACGGCCTCTTCCGTCCGTGAACCTGCGCGCCGCCAGCCCGAGCCGACGAGCGCGGGGCAGGCCCTAGAAGGGCTTGAACTCGTCGTAGGCCTGCTGCACCTCGTCGCGCTCCGCGTCCCGGTCCCGACGGCGCTGGGTGGCCGGCCGGGGGGCGTCGAAGCGGTGGTCCTCGCCACGGCGGCCCAGCATCTCGGCGCCGGTCATCATCGTCGGCTCCCAGTCGAAGACGACCGCGTTGTCCTCCGGACCGATCGCCACGCCGTCGCCGGTGCGGGCGCCCGCCTTCATCAGGGCGTCCTCGACACCGAGCCGGTTCAGCCGGTCCGCGAGGTAACCCACGGCCTCGTCGTTGGTGAAGTCGGTCTGCCGCACCCAGCGCTCCGGCTTCTCGCCGCGCACCCGGTACAGA
Source organism: Streptomyces sp. NPDC059816 (assembly GCF_042732055.1). NCBI lineage: Bacteria > Bacillati > Actinomycetota > Actinomycetes > Kitasatosporales > Streptomycetaceae > Streptomyces > Streptomyces sp. NPDC059816. The sequence continues at coordinate 47,324 of NZ_JBHWIQ010000005.1, read as the reverse complement.
CCCTCCTCCTCCGCCGTGACGGTGAAGCCGGTGTCGTCGACCGCCTTGGGCCGGATGACGATCCGGGTGGCCTCCTCCTTGGGCTTCGCGGCCCGGGACTGGGCCACCAGCTCGGCGAGCGCGAAGGACAGCTCCTTGAGGCCCTTGTGCGCCACCGCCGACACCTCGAAGACCCGGTAGCCCCGCGCTTCGAGGTCCGGGCGGACCAGGTCGGCGAGGTCGAGCCCGTCCGGCACGTCGATCTTGTTGAGCACGACCATCCGGGGACGGTCGTCGAGGCCGCCGTACTGCTTCAGCTCCTCCTCGATGACGTCGAGGTCGGAGAGCGGGTCGCGGTCCGACTCCAGGGTCGCCGTGTCCAGCACGTGGACCAGGACGCTGCACCGCTCCACGTGCCGCAGGAACTCCAGGCCGAGGCCCTTGCCCTGGCTGGCACCCGGGATCAGGCCCGGTACGTCCGCGATGGTGTAGACGGTCGAGCCGGCGGTCACCACGCCCAGGTTGGGCACCAGGGTGGTGAACGGGTAGTCGGCGATCTTCGGCTTGGCGGCCGACAGCACGGAGATCAGCGAGGACTTGCCCGCACTGGGGAAGCCCACGAGCGCCACGTCGGCGACCGTCTTGAGCTCCAGCACGATCTCCTGGGCGTAACCGGGCTCGCCCAGCAGCGCGAAGCCCGGCGCCTTGCGGCGGGCGGACGACAGCGCGGCGTTCCCGAGCCCGCCCCGGCCGCCCTGCGCGGCCACGTACGTGGTGCCCTCGCCGACCAGGTCCGCCAGGACGTTGCCCGCGCGGTCCAGCACGACCGTGCCGTCCGGCACGGCGAGGACCAGGTCCTGGCCGTCCTTGCCGGAGCGGTTGCCGCCCTCGCCGGGCTTGCCGTTGGTGGCCTTGCGGTGCGGGCTGTGGTGGTAGTCGAGCAGGGTGGTGACGGACTGGTCGACCACCAGCGTCACGTCACCGCCCCGGCCGCCGTTGCCCCCGTCGGGGCCGCCCAGCGGCTTGAACTTCTCCCGGTGAACGGAGGCACAGCCGTGGCCTCCGTTACCCGCGGCGACGTGCAGTTCGACGCGGTCCACGAAGGTGGTCATGTCAGTGCCTCCAGTTACGTACGGATGTCGTGTTTCGCGGCGCGATCAGCACCGCACGACAGGAACAACACGCGAAAGGCGGACCAGCTTCCCCCGTACTGATTCGTAGGGGGAAGGCGTGGCCCGCCTCCGCGATGAGAATCGCTCTACAGCAGTCCGGTCAGCCGACCGGAACGATGTTCACGACCTTGCGGCCGCGGAACGTGCCGAACTCCACCGCACCGGGCAGCAGCGCGAACAGCGTGTCGTCGCCGCCGCGGCCGACGCCGGAGCCGGGGTGGAAGTGGGTGCCGCGCTGGCGGACCAGGATCTCACCCGCGTTGACGACCTGACCGCCGAAGCGCTTCACGCCGAGCCGCTGGGCATTCGAGTCGCGACCGTTCCGGGTGGACGATGCGCCCTTCTTGTGTGCCATCTCTCCTCAGTCCCTTACTTCGCAGCCGTGGGGATCGCCGTGACCTTGATCGCCGTGTACTGCTGGCGGTGGCCCTGACGACGGCGGTAGCCGGTCTTGTTCTTGTAGCGAAGGATGTCGATCTTCGCGCCCTTGTGGTGGTCCACGACCTCGGCCGTGACCTTGATGCCGGCAAGCACCCACGGGTCGCTGGTGACGGCCTCGCCGTCAACGACGAGCAAGGTCGAGAGCTCGACCGTGTCGCCCACCTTGGCAGTGGAAATCTTGTCAACCTCTACGGTGTCGCCGACAGCAACCTTGTGCTGGCGACCACCGCTGCGCACGATGGCGTACACGCGGGTCTCACTCTCTGTAGCTCGCAACGGAACCTCTGAAGCCAGCCGCTCACACGGGCCCGAGGGCCGTGGATCCACGAGGGCGAGCGGCCTCTCCGGCCCGGCCCTGACGGTCCGAGGTGGAGGGAGGTGCTCAAAGGGATGGCGCAGGAACGCCGACGCTCTAGATTACGGGGCCCTCCGCGGCCGGTCAAACCGGGCCCCGGCCCGCACCCGGGACACCCGGGAACGGACGCGCCGGCGGCCCGGAACCGAAGTCCCGGGCCGCCGGCAAGGTGCTCGACCGTGTGTCGACCGTGACCGTCAGTCCTCGGTGGAGGCGGTGACGGTCGGCGCCGTCTGCTGCTCCGCCGCGGCGGTCTTCTTGGTCGCCTTCTTGGCGACGGTCTTCTTCGTGGTCGCCTTCTTGGCCGTCGTCGTCTTCTTGGCGACGGTCTTCTTGGCGGCCGTCTTCTTGGCCGGTGCCTTCTTCGCGGTGGCCTTCTTGGCTGCCGTCTTGCGGGCCGTCTTCTTCACGGGCGCCGCGGCCTCGTCGGCGGTCGCCTCCTCGGCCAGGGCCTCCTCGTCCCGACCGGCCGCCTCGTTGGCCTCCACGACCTCGACGGACGCGGGGGTCTCCGCCGCGGGCACGACCACGACGGCCGCCTCCTCGGACGCGGTGGGCGCGGTCGCCTTGCGGACGGCCCGGCGCCGCGGACGGGCCGGAGCCGCGTCGGCGACCGGTTCCGGGGCCTCGACCGGCTCCGGGGCCACCGGCTCCGTCACCGGCTCGACCACCGGGACGGTGACCTCGGCGGCCTCGGCCGCCGCGCCGTCGCCCTGCGGGGAGCCCGCGGGGGCGCTGGCCTTACGGGTGGCCCGGCGCCGCGTACGGCCCTGCACAGCGGCCTCGGGGGCCTTCTCCTGAGCCACCTCGGCGACCGGCTCGGTCACCGCGGCCGGCTCCGGGGCATGCACCACCGGGGCCTGGGCCACCGGAGCCGCCTCGGCGGGGGCCTGGCGCTCGGCGGGGGCCTCGTCGGCGCCCCTGGGCGCACCGGCCGGAGCGGACGCGCGACGGCCGCCCCGACGCCGGGAACGACCCCGACCCGCCGCGGCCTCCGCCTCGGCGACACTGCTGTACAGCTCCTCGTCGGGCGCGAAGTCCGGTGCGCTCAGCGCGACGGGCTCGGCGACCTCGGCGGCGACCTCCGCCGCCGTCTCCTGCTCCGACTCGGCGGCCGGGGCCTCGGCGAGCTCGTGCACGTGCTCGTCGTGACCGTCGGCGCCACCGCCACGGCGCTTCTTGCGCTTGCCGCCACCGCCGATGGACGTCGGCTGCTCCATGTGGACGATCACACCGCGACCGTTGCAGTGGACGCAGGTCTCGGAGAAGGACTCCAGCAGACCCTGGCCCACCCGCTTGCGGGTCATCTGCACCAGGCCCAGCGAGGTGACCTCGGCGACCTGGTGCTTGGTGCGGTCGCGCCCCAGGCATTCGAGCAGCCGTCGCAGCACCAGGTCCCGGTTGGACTCCAGGACCATGTCGATGAAGTCGATGACGACGATGCCGCCGAGGTCGCGCAGCCGGAGCTGACGCACGATCTCCTCGGCCGCTTCGAGGTTGTTCCTCGTCACGGTCTCTTCGAGGTTGCCGCCCTGACCGGTGAACTTGCCGGTGTTGACGTCGACCACGACCATGGCCTCGGTCTTGTCGATGACCAGCGAACCGCCCGACGGCAGGTAGACCTTGCGGTCCAGCGCCTTGATGAGCTGCTCGTCGATCCGGTACGTCGCGAAGACGTCCACCTCGGAGGTCCACCGCTGGAGCCGGTCGGCCAGGTCGGGCGCCACGTGCGACACGTAGCCGTGGATGGTCGACCAGGCCTCGTCACCGCTGACGATGACCTTGGAGAAGTCCTCGTTGAAGATGTCGCGGACGACCCGGACCGTCATGTCCGGCTCGCCGTAGAGCAGCGTCGGGGCGTTGCCCGTCTTCGCCTTCTTCTTGATCTCCTCCCACTGCGCCTGGAGGCGTTCCACGTCGCGGCGCAGCTCGTCCTCGCTGGCGCCCTCGGCGGCGGTGCGCACGATGACGCCCGCGTCCTCGGGGACGATCTTCTTCAGGATCGTCTTCAGCCGGGCGCGCTCGGTGTCCGGGAGCTTGCGGCTGATCCCCGTCATCGAGCCCTCGGGCACGTACACGAGGTAACGGCCCGGGAGGGAGACCTGGCTGGTGAGCCGGGCGCCCTTGTGGCCGATCGGGTCCTTGGTGACCTGCACGAGCACGGACTGTCCGGACTTGAGGGCGCTCTCGATCCGGCGCGGACCGGACATGCCGAGGGCCTCGAAGTTGACCTCGCCCGCGTACAGGACGGCGTTGCGGCCCTTGCCGATGTCGATGAAGGCGGCCTCCATCGACGGCAGGACGTTCTGCACCTTGCCCAGGTAGACGTTGCCGACGTACGACGTCGACTGCTCCTTGTTCACGTAGTGCTCGACGAGGACGTTGTCCTCCAGCACGCCGATCTGGGTGCGCTCGCCGTACTGGCGGACCACCATGACCCGCTCGACGGCTTCCCGGCGGGCCAGGAACTCGGCCTCCGTGATGATCGGGACGCGACGGCGTCCCTGCTCGCGGCCCTCGCGACGGCGCTGCTTCTTCGCCTCCAGACGGGTGGAGCCCTTGATGGACTGCACCTCGTCGGACGCCGGCCGCTCTTCCTTCTTGCGGGGCTCGCGGACCTTGACGACCGTGCGCTCCGGGTCGTCGGACCCGGTGTCGGCGTTGTCCCCGGCGCGGCGACGGCGGCGACGGCGGCGACGGCTGCTGCTGGAACCACCGCCGTCGGCGTCATCGTCGTCATCGTCGTCCGCGGCGGCGTCGTCACCGGAGTGCCGGCCCGCGCCCTCGGCCCGGTCGGACTCGTCGGCGCCGTCCTCGGCGCGGTCGGTCTCGTCGGCGTCGTCGGCGTCGTCGTCGGCGCCGTTCTCGTCGCCCTCGGCGTGCTCGCCACGGCGACGACGGCGGCCACCGCGACGGCGGCGACGACGGGAGCCCGTCTCCTCGGCCTCTTCGGCCTCGATCTCCTCGGCGTCGACCTCGACCTCGTCGACGGATGCCTCGGCCGCGACGGTCTCGGACGGCGCGGGCACGCCTGCCGGCTCCTGGGACTGCGGGGCGGCGGCGGGTACGGCCACCCGGCGGCGACGGCGACGGCGGGACCCCGCGGTCTCGGCGGCGTCCGCCTCCGACCGCTCGGTGCGCTCGGCGCTCGGGGCGGTGGTCGTCTCCTCGGGCTCCTCGATCTCCTCGGGCTCCTCGACGACGTTGCGGGCCTGCGCGGCCTCGGCAGCGGCGCGCTCGGGCGTCTGGAACATCGGCTCGGCGAAGACCGGTGCCTGGAAGACGGCGACGGCCGGCCGCGCGGGCCGCTCGTCCCTGCCCCCGCGGGTGTTGTGCTGGGCGGGCTCGGAGAAGCCGACGGCGGCCCGGGTGGCACGGCGGCGGGAGCGCTTGGGCGCTGCCTCCTCCACCGGAGCCGACTCCACGGGCGCCGTTTCGGCGACCGGGGTCTCGGCGACCGGCGCCTCGGCGGCGGCCCGGGTGGCACGGCGACGCCCACGCTTGGGCGCGGCCTCCTCCGCGGGAGCCTCCTCGACGGGTGCCGCCTCGGCCGGGGTCTCGGCGGGCGCGTCCGCGGTGGTCGGTGCCTGAGCGGAAGCGGTGGCCCGGGTGGCGCGACGGCGCGCCCGCTTGGGGGCCGCCTCCTCCACCGGAGCCGACTCGGCCGGAGCCTCTTCGGCCACCGGTGCGGGCTGCTCCTCGGCGGCGGGCTCGGCCTGCGGCCGGTCGGACGTCGTGGCGGAGGCCACGGCGCGGGTCGCCCGGCGGCGGGTGCGCGCGGGTGCGGCGGAGACGGCCGGGGCGGGCTGCTCCTCGTCGGCGGAGCCGTCCGGCTCCGGGACCTCGGCACCCGCCGCGGTCTCGTCGGACGCCTGCGGGGCGCCGGCGGGCGCCGAGGCGCGGCGCACGGCGCGACGCCGTGCACGGGGCTCCGGGGCGGGCTCTTCGGCCGGCGCCGGTTCGGCCACGGGCTCCTCGGCGGGGGTGTCAGCCGGTGCCGCGGGGGCACCGACGGGCGCGGAGGCCCGTCGGACGGCCCTGCGGCGCGTACGGGGGGCGGGCGCCTCGGCGGCGTCCTCGGTGCTGCTGTCCGCGGCGGGGGCCGCGGCGGCGGGCGTCGGGTCCTCGGCGGACGCGCCCCCGGTGGACGACGCCTCGGCGGACGCGCCGGCCGGGGACCCGGCGGGACGCGAAGCCGCGCGGCGCCTGCGGCGCGGCGGCAGGGTGTCGCCGGGGCCCTCGCCACCGGCGGACGTGCGCGTGGTGGGTTCGGTGTGGGAACCCTCGGTGGATTCGATCGGTTCGAGCATGCGGGCGGTTCTCCCGTCGGCTCCCGGGCGCCGCGCCTGTTCCGGTGACGTCCGCGGCTCACGCACTGGTGTGCGGGGCCGCCGTCCGGGGCGTGGGCGCCGCACGGGAGCTTTCTGTGTCCTGTCTCGCCGGTTCCGTACGCCTTGTCGCGTACGGCCTGGCGAAAGTCTTGTGGTCGGTGCGCTGCCCGACCCAGGTGGCTCCCGGATACGAGGGCGACGCTACGACGTCCGTCCTTACGCGGGCCCTTCCGGCGCCGCTGCCGTCGCGGCGGCGGGCGTGGCGACCCCGGGAACAGATGCCGGGGCGGCCTCGACCGCCTCGCGGTCGGGCGCGAGCGGGTCGGAAACCGTGCCGGTCTCCTCATCGAAAAGCCCCTGCGCCAGCCTGGTCACCGCTACGGGGACCGGCGGCGCCAGGTCGGCCACAGCTCGGAGACCGGACAGGACGTCGTCGGGTCGTACGGCAGGCGTCACGTGCCGAACAACCAGGCGCAGTATCGCACAGGGCCGGACGCCCGGCCCATCAGGCCGGGGCGCGTCCGTCCCGGGTGGGACCGCTGTGCCGTCCGTGTCCCCCGGTGCGGCCGGGTTCCCGGCGAGCTCCAGGTGGGCGACGGCGGCCCGGGCGTCGAAGGTGCGCATCCCGTTCTTCGTCCGGCGCTGCACCTCCACCACCTCGGCGGCCGTGAAGGCGTCGACGGCGCGCCGGGCGGCGTCGGGCGCCACCCCGTCGAGCCGCAACTCCCACACGGAACCGGTCAGCCGGTCCGCGAGACCCGGGGTGCGGACCTCCACCGCGTCGACGATGTCGAGCCCGGTCGGGAGCGACTCGTCGAGCAGGGCCCGCAGGGTCCCGGGATCACGCGCCTCGGTGAGGGCGATCTCCAGGTACTCCGCCTCACTGCCCGTGCCGGTGGGTGCGGCATTGGCGTACGACACCTTCGGGTGGGGGGTGAACCCGGCCGAGTACGCCATGGGCACCTCGGCACGGCGCAACGCCCGCTCGAACGCGCGTTGGAAATCACGGTGGCTGGTGAACCGGAGGCGGCCGCGCTTGGTGTAACGCAGTCTGATGCGCTGCACCGCGGGCGCGGGCGGGGGGCCTTCGGGCTGTCGCTTGCCCAGTGTCGTCAGTCCTTCGTGAGTGCGGTCTTGCTCCTGCCTAGGGTACGTCGCGGATCGTCTCCGGGTTCAGGTGACCCGGAAGCCCGCCGCCCAGGGACCTGCGGAGCACCGGTGCGCGGGGGCCCGGCCGACGCGCGCGGCACGGCCGTCCGCTCGGATCGTGCGCCGAAGAGCATCCGTCGGACGTCCGCACGGGCCTGGCGGGCGCCCTCCCGCACGGAGGCGAAGGCCTGGCGCGCGCCGTGGCCGACCTCCCGGGCGACCCGCGCGGCCGGCCGCCACAGTGCGTCCCGGACCAGGTGCCCGACCGGGGTGCACACGGTGCGGTAGACCCACGCCGCGGGCGTCACGAACAGGAGGGCGAAGGCCGCACCGAGGAACCGTCCCACCGCCCGGGAGATCCGGCCGGCGATCCGCCAGGCGTGCCCCAGGGCGTCCGCCGCCTCCCGCCCCACCACGGCCAGGACCCGCCCGAGCGGCACCAGCAGCCAGCGCCACAGCCCCACGGCCGGGTAGTGGACCAGCAGGCGCAGCATCCAGTAGAGGACGTACCCCAGCCCCCTGCCCACCGGAACCAGGACCCACGTCCACAGCCAGGACAGCGGGACGAGGAAGCACACCCGCAGCAGCCACGCCAGACCGGCGCCGACACCGCGCCCCAGCGGGGCCAGTGCGCGCGCCCAGAGCCACTGCGCCCCGTGCCCCAGCGGGGTGAGCACCGCCCGGTACAGCCAGGCCAGGGGCGTCACGACGAGGGTGCGCAGCAGCCAGCCGGTCCCCCGCCACAGCGCTGACAGCAGCCACAGCGCGGCGCGACACAGCGGGACGAGGACCCACTCGACCAGCCACAGCACCGGTACGACGACCAGGGTCCGGCCGAGCCACCCCGCCGCGCGGCCCAGGGGACGCAGGCCGTACCGCCACAGGAACGCGCCGGTCAGGACCAGTGCGTCCCACAGCAGCCGCGCGGGCACCACCAGGGCCAGCACCACGAGGCGCACCGGCAGCCGGACGGCCACGGCGAGGCAGCCCGGGTCCTCGCCGTGGTCGTCCGGTCGCCGTTCGGGCCGTTCGGGCCCCGGCGTGCGCTCCTGCTTGATCAGGTCCATGTGTCCACAGACACGTGGCGCACCCGAACCGTTTCGCCGGCGACCCACTCCGTGGCCAAGGTGTTATCCGGCCACCGGGCGGGTCCGTCACCGGGCGGCCGTCCTCGTCACCGCGGGGCGGAGGCCGGGCCACCCGGGTTGGGGGCCGCAGGGGCGGCCTCGGCCTTCGGTCCGGCACCGGCACCGGCCGGGGCCTCGGGGCCAGCCGTGGGACGCATCCGTGACGCGACGACGAGCGCGAGGACGACGACCACGGCCATGGCCAGGAAGACGTCGGAGTAGGCCGAGCCGTCCGCACCGGAGTAGAGGGGGTTGACGGCGTCACTGCCGCCCTGCTCCCGCGCGGACACCAACACGCCGAACACGGCGGGGCCGGTACCGGCCCCGAGGAACTGGGCCCCCTGGAGGACCCCGAGGCCGACACCGGTCTGCTCGGGGGGCAGTTCGCGTGCCGCGGCGCCGATGATGGTGGTCATCACCAGCATGAAGCCGATGCTCAGCCCGAGGATCCCGACACCGGCGAAGACCACCGAGGAGCCGCCGGTGAAGGACGAGAGGAACAGCGAGAACAGTCCGATGAGACCGAGCCCGCAGAGCACCAGGAGCCGGGTGCCGACGCGACCGGCGAGGCGCCCGATCCACGGTGCGAGGAGCGCGGTCACGACTCCGGCCGGGATCATGACCAGGGCACCTTCCCCCGGGGTGAGTCCGTTGACCTCCACCAGCAGCAGCGGGACGAACACCAGACCGCCGAGGTTGACGGCCATGGCCAGGAACGCGACGAGGATGCCGGTCCGGTAGACGCGGTTCGTGAACAGCGACGGCGGAACGAACGGCTGGTCGACGCGGACGGTGCGCACCCCGAAGAGCACGAGCGCCGCGACCGCGACCACGAGGCTGCCCCAGGACAGGGGTTCGGTGAAGCCGGAGACCTGCGCCCGGGTCATGCCGAACAGGACGAGACCGGCTCCGAGGCCGAGGAGCAGACCGCCGGGGAGGTCGAGCCGGCCCGTGCTCCGCGGGGTCGCGTCCGGGAGTACGCGCAGGGCCGGGAAGAGCAGCAGCAGCGAGACCACCAGCATGATCCAGAACAGTGCGGGCCAGCTGAGCGCTTCCCCGATGCCGCCGCCCAGTGCCGGTCCGGCGGCGGTGCCGACGCCCGCGCCGGCGGACACGACGCCGATCCCGACGCCGCGCCGCTCCGGCGGCAGCAGGGTCGTGACGGCGATGATCGAGAGCACGGGGATGGCCGCCGCGCCGATGCCCGTCACGATCCGCCCGGCCACGAGCACGGCCAGACTCGGGGAGAGCGCGCAGATCAGGCTGCCGACGGCGTAGGTGAGGAGCGCGAAGGCGAAGAGCCGGCGCAGGCTCACCCGGTCCGAGATACGGCCGTACAGGGGGATCCCGACCGAGAACATCAGCAGGAAGCCGGTGACGACCCAGGCGAGTTCCGCCTCGGAGGCCCCGAACTCGGACCCGATCGTCGGGAGCATCAGATTGACCATGTCGCTGGCCGTGACCGTGACGAGGATCGCCGGCATCAGCACGGCCAATAAGCCCAGTCCCGAGCCGGTCCGCTCGGTCGCTGTCGACGGGGAAGTCATACGGGGTCCTCCGGGAAACTTTCTGCCACCATGACAGTTACAGTTAGGACAAAAGGAAAGGCGGAGGACCTCGCCTCCGCCGTCGGTCAGCCGGTAACGCGTTGCGTGACCTCACGCTCACTCGCCAGCACCTGCCGGACGAGGTGGGCGATCGTCGTCCGCCCGAGCCGTTCCTTCATGGCCCGTTCCGCGTCCTGGAACTCCACCTCGAGCAGCTTCTGCATGTTCCGCCCCACCTCGCATTCGGCGCTCGGCGGATGCGGGTACCGCGAGAGGATCGGCCCCGCCTCCACGGCGGCGTACGCGTCGTAGAGCGTGATCTCACGGGCGGGCCGGGCGAGCGACCAACCGCCGTTGCGCCCCTCGGTGGACCAGACCAGACCGGCGTCCCGCAGACCGCCGAGGATCCGCCGCACCAGAACCGGATTGCTGGCCAGGCTCTCCGCGATCTCCGCGGAGGTCAACGAGCGGTCCCAGCGCCCCAGCATGGTGAGTGCGTGGATCGCGACCGCGCTCCTGCTGCTGATGCTCACCGAGACCCCCTTCGCGACCGCCGCCCCACCGACCCAACTGCAACAACGCTAGTAGCAGTTTGATCCACGCGTCAACCCGGCATGCGGCCCGCTACGGGGCGACCGGCAAGGCGATGAGCGAGATTCGGCCATCGCCGGAACCGGCGGCAACGCGCACGCGCACCGCCGCACTCTCACGCTCCGGGAGTGGGGAAACGGGGCGGCCACCCCCGACGTCTCCTCGACGGCCCCGCTGAGCAGCAGGGAGTCACCTTGCCATCCACCAGACGCCGGGGTCGCGGCGCGGCGACCGCCGCCGCGACCCTCACGGCAGCGGCGCTCGTAGCCGGGCTGACCGCCACCCCCTCGTTCGCCGGCCCCGACGGACCGCGTGCCGGTGCGGCCCCCGCCGCCGGGCTCCGCTGGGTCACCCTGATCACGGGGGACCGGGTCGGCGTGGACGCCCGCGGCAGGGCCGTCACGGTCGACCGGGCCGAGGGTCGGGGGAAGGTCCCCGTACGGAGCTGGACCGAGAAGGACCGCACCTACGTCGTCCCGGCCGACGCCGAACGGCTCGTCGCCCGGGGCACCCTCGACCGCCGCCTCTTCGACGTCACGGGGCTCAGCACCCCCGGGAGTCGGCTGGCCCACGGCAAGGGCCTCAAGGTCATCGTCGCGTACGAGGGCGCCTCGGGTCCCGCCGCCCGTACCGGGGTGCGGGGCGACGCCGAGGTGCAGCGGACCCTGCCCTCGCTCAACGCGGACGCCGTGACCGTTCCGGAGCAGGACCCGGGCGCGCTGTGGGCCGCCCTCACCCGCACGACCGCGGGGGACGCCCGTACGACCCGGGCCGTCGCGGGCGTCGACCGCGTCTGGTTGGACGCGGTGCGCACCGCGTCCCTCGACAAGAGCACGGCCCGGATCGGGGCGCCCGAGGCGTGGCGGGCCGGGTACGACGGGACGGGCGTCACCATCGCCGTCCTCGACACCGGCGTGGACGAGACCCACGCGGACCTGTCGGGCAAGGTCGTCGGGGCGCACAACTTCTCCGACGCGCCCGACACCGCGGACCGCAACGGGCACGGCACCCACGTCGCCTCGACCGCGGCGGGCACCGGCGCCCGCTCGGGCGGCACGCACCGGGGGGTCGCGCCGGGCGCCAAGGTGCTCAGTGCCAAGGTGCTCAACGACTTCGCCCGCGGAACCGACTCCCAGATCCTCGCCGGCATGGACTGGGCCGTGGCGCAGGGTGCGGACGTCATCAACCTGAGCCTCGGCGGCCTCGACACCCCCGACCTGGACCCGCTGGAGGCCCACGTCAACAAGCTCTCCCGGGAGAAGGGCGTCCTGTTCGCCGTCGCCGCCGGCAACAGCGGACCGGGCGCCGGCACGATCGAGTCCCCGGGCAGCGCGGACGCCGCCCTCACCGTCGGTGCCGTGGACGACTCGGACCGGACGGCCCGCTTCTCCGCGGTCGGGCCGAGGTTCGGCGACGGCGCGGTCAAGCCGGACGTCACCGGGCCCGGCGTCGACACCACCGCTGCTTCCGCCGCCGGCAGCACCCTCGCACGGCGGTACGGGGAGAACCCGCCCGGCTACCTCTCGATCTCCGGCACCTCGATGGCCGCGCCGCACGCCGCGGGCGCCGCCGCCCTGCTCAAGCAGCGCAACCCCGACTGGTCGGGCGCACGGATCAAGTCCGTGCTCACCGCCTCCGCCGAGGACGGCGGCCACGGCGTGTTCCAGCAGGGCACGGGGCGGATCGCCGTCGGCGCGGCCCTGAAGCAGTCCGTGGTCAGCGACACGGCCACCGTCGCCTTCGGTCGGCAGCAGTGGCCGCACACCGACGACCGGCCCGTCACCAAGGAGATCACCTACCGCAACCTCGGGGACCGGGAGGTCGTGCTGGAGCTGACGGCCCGCGGCCTCGACCCGCAGGGCCGGCCCGCCCCGGCCGGATTCTTCACCCTCGGCGCCGACCGGGTCACCGTGCCCGCCGGCGGCACCGCCGCCGTGCCCGTGACGGCGGACACCCGGATCGGCGGCTCCGTGGACGGCGCCTACACCGCGACCGTCGTCGCGACCGGCGGCGGACAGACCGTGCGCACCACCGCCGCCGTGGACCGCGAGGTCGAGTCGTACGACCTGACCCTCCGTCACACCGGGCCGGACGGGAATCCCAGCAGCGAGTTCTTCAGCCGCCTCGTCCAACTCTCCGGCGTTGCCGAGTTCTCGGGCACCTACGCCGAGGGCAAGGCCACCGCGACGTTCCGGCTCCCGAAGGGCAGTTACGTCCTGGACGCGGACCGTTCCACCGCGTCCGCGTCGGACTGGCTGACCCACCCCAAGCTGGAGCTGACCGAGGACACCACCGTCGAGGTCGACGCGCGGCTCGCGCGGCCCGTCCGGATGAGCATCCCGGACGGCCCGGTCCCGATGACCGACGCCCGTAGGACCCTGTCGGTCGCGGCCGGCCCGGGGTTCTACTCGACCTTCCGGCTCTTCGGCTCCTTCGACGGCCTGCGCACCGCACAGCTCGGCCCTCAGCGGCCCACCGGCGTCACGCTCACGGAGTCCTTCGGCGCCCAGTGGGAGGGCGGCGCCTCGGCCCAGTACAACGGCGCTGCCGGCGGGCCGGTCGAACGGCTCTCCACCGGCCACGACACGGCGTTCACGGCCGCCGACTTCGCGAAGGTCTCCGCGACCGCGGGCACCTCGGTCAGGGGCAAGAAGGCGGTGTCCACCCTGGTCAGCGGCGTGGACGGCATCCACTTCGACTCCGAGGTCCCGTTCGACCTGCCCGGTACCCGGACCCACTACGGGGCCACCGCCGGGAAGGCCAACCGCTGGTCGGTACGGGTGGCGCAGCTCGGCGCCGACGGGCGTGAGGAGACCGACCACACCTCCCCGGTGCGGCACCGCCGTCCGGGCGGGAGCCATCGGGTGACCCTCGGCACCGCCGTCCACTCCCCGCTGATGGACGAGCGGGCCGGTGTCTTCCGCGACGAGGACGTCCTCTTCGGCACCGTGCCGCTCTTCTCCGACGGCAGGGGCAACACCGGCCGGTCCGTGCACTCCTCGGCCCGGAGCGTGCTCTACCGGGGCACCACCGAGGTCGCGGAGCGCGCGGGTCAGCTCGACGGCATGAGCGGGTTCGAGGTCGGTGCGGACGACGCCGAGTACACCCTGACCACCTCGGTGCGGCGCAGTCCGTCCGTGTCCGCGGTCGGGACCCGCATCGACGGTTCCTGGACCTTCCGCAGTGCGCGGCCGGCGGCGGGCGAGTACACCAGGACCCCGCTCTCCACGGTCCGGTTCGGCGCCCGGGTCGCCCTCGACGGCACGGTCCGCGCGAATCGTACGGCGACCTTCCCGGTGACCGTCCAGGGGCCGGCAGCCGGCGCGGGAGCGAAGTCGCTCACCGTCTCCGTCTCCTACGACTCCGGCGCGACCTGGCAGGACGTGCCCGTGACCAGGGGGAAGGTCGAGGTCAAGAACCCGGCGCAGGGGAAGTCGGTGGCCCTGCGCGGTCAGGTCACCGACCGGCAGGGCGGCAAGGCGAGCGTGACCGTGTACGACGCGTACCTCGGCCGGTAGCGGACGGGGGGGCGCGCCGCGCTTTGGACGTTCACGCGGCCCCCGGCACCAGCCGGGGGCCGCGTGCTTCATGCGCGGGCCCGCCGAGCCGGGCAGGGCAGATCGGGAGCGGCACGGTTCGGGGAACACGTGACCAACGCGACCGAGTGGAACACCGTGCCCTTCAGGTAGTGGCCGAGGGAGACGTCCCCTCCCCAGGTCAGCCGCTCGACGGCGACCTCCACCAGGAGCGCCAGCCTGATCTCCGACCGCTCCTCCTCAGAGGCGAAACGGGGCGCGAACTCAGCGAGTTGCCGACCCAGCCACGTGCCGGCGCCCTGCGCTTCCTGCCAGGTCCCCCGGATCACGGAGGGCGGTTTCATCAGCCAGTGCGCCGTCTGTATCGGCGGCACGTCGGAAGTCGGGAACACGACCACGGCCTCCCGGTAACGGTCGACCACCTCCTTCTCGCACGTCGCGGTGGGGGCTCGGCCGGGCGGCCGGCGGATGCTCTCCTTGTCGAACGCCTTCTTCTCCCCGAGCCATGCGTAACCGTGGTGGTGCACCGCTGCTCCGTTCCGTGGTCCGTGGGACGACGACGGCCCCGCCCGTGGTCGTCAGGGCGAGGCCGTCGGTTCGGACGTGCCGTGGATCAGGCGGAGAGGTCGAAACGGGCGGGATCGATGCCCGCTGCTTCCAACTCCGCCGTGGTGAAGCGCAGCGGCTCGGCATCCGGACGCTTGCTGTCGCCCACGGCCCACGCGTCCGGGCCGATCTTCGCGAGGGTCACGCACGCCTCGCCGTCCGGATGCGTGCTGCCGCCGCACGCCTTCGAGAACTCGGCCCCCTCGATGGGGAGCACGTACAGGTCGGTCATTCTCGTGCCCTTCCTGGTTCACCGACGGCCCGGTGAGGACCGTCCCCCGCCCCGTCCCGGGCGGAAGTCTCCGTGCCCCCCATGGCCTGGGCCATCTGCTCCACCACGTCGGCCGGGAGCATCCCGAGATGTACGTAAGGACGGCCGGCGTACGTGACCGTGGGACGCATGCCGCTCCGCGCGGACTCGGGCAGGCCGAGCGCGGACAGGGCCGCCCGCATCTCCTCGGTGGCGTCCGTGGCCCGCGTGCGTGCGTCCTTCCACGTCTGCACGTCCATCACGTGCTCGTACTCATCGGTCCTGGTCGCCATCGCGTACCCCTTCACCACTTTCCGCGTGTGCCGGAAGGCAATGGTGTTCGAGCACGGGGCCGCTTTCTAGCCGGTTTCCTGTTCGCGCAAGAACTCATCCCGAATGCACGCCACCATGGCGCGCATTCGGTCACCAGACAGAGCCACAGAAGCGAAGCGCTCGAATTTCTTCACATACAGACAAACATCGCTTGGTTCGGTAACGACAACTTCCGCATGCACCGTTTCGATAGTCACCGTCCTGTCATCTCGAATCACGAACGCATGATTAGCAATGTCCACCTGAGGCGCCATCAAAGGGACCACACGAATGTCAATGTTGGGCAGTCGTGAAAGGGAGATGAGGCGGTCTAGCTGCTCCGCCATCCTAGCCACTGACACAATCCTCCACCGGAGCACAGTCTCAGTGACGACGAAATTCAGTTCTTTCGTCGATTCGTAGAGCACCTGCTGACGATCGATCCTCGCGCTGATGGTACGAGCGAGTACCTCCTCCCCAAGATCATGCCGAGAGAGGATCGCCCGGATGTATTCGGGGGTTTGCAGCAATCCAGGGACCAGCGCCGATTGGAAGAGGCGCAGCACAGTCATCTGTGCCTCTAGCGATCGCGTCTGCTCCTGGGCCTTGTGCACTCCCATGCGCCGGATCAGGCGCCATGCAGTGGTCTCCGTAGCCGCTGCCCTGGCAACCTCCAGGTACTCGGCCTTGACCTCGTTCGAGACGCCGAGGGACGTGAGGATGCGCTCGACGTCCGCGGGAGACGGAGCGATCTTTCCCGTTTCAATCTTGCTGAGCTTACTCGTGGACATCACAGCACTGCGGGCGACGACCTTGGCCTCCGTGCCGGATGCCTGCCGTAACGCCCGCAGCGCTGCCCCTAGCTGCCCTCTGTTCACGTACTGGCGTGCTTCTCCCACCACTCGGAGAACGGCTCCGCATGGGCTAGTGCCGTATTCCGGATGGCGACAAACTCTTGTGCCCGGCTGTCGGGAACAGTCTCTCGTCCGGTGACCGCCCCGGCGCCGTCATAGTGCATGACGACGGCCGTTGCCTCATCAAAGAGCCAGAAATCCTCTACGCCCTCCAGAGGATTACGCTTGTCCGTCGTATCGAGGATGAAGAACTCCTCACCACCGGTTACGTTCTTCTGGTACCCCCAGCCCAGCTCATACCGTAGATACGGTGTGAGAGGCCGCGACAGGATGTGCACGCGATAAATACGCTTACCGCCGTTCGTATGGGCCCGCACCTCCGATACCCAGGATTCGTTGTAGCCGTCCGGCTGCGGCTCGCCCGAGAGGAACGCTTGATAGGCATCCACACTGCCCGACCGACTGTAGTCGTCCAAGGTTTCCAGCCGGAACGCCTCTCGCTCGAATGTGTCGAACAGTTCGCCGAGATTCTTAAGCGTCACTGCGGAGGCCCTTCTGAATCAGGTCGAGCAGGAGCTGCATCGGGATCTCTACAACGGTCTCGTGCTCGGGAATCTCCAGCCCGTGATCAGTGGGCGTCTCCCCCTGCACCAGCAGGGTGTCCCTGTCGGTGACGTAGATCGTCGGGCAGTCCCTGATTTCGCACGTGCTTACAAGCTTGGTCGTCTTCACGCGGATTCCTCCCTGGCCTGCCGTCATCTGCTGTTCGATGCTCCCGAACCCGCCGGGCGGGACGCAAGGGGTTCAAGTTTCCGGAACGGGAAACGGTGGCGACATCCCCCCTACGGGTGAGGCGCCCGGACCGCGATGGTCCGAACGCCTCTCATCAGCCGTGCCCGGGTCCGGGTGACTCAGCCGTCCACCAGACGGAACCGCCGCTGAATCACGCCTACTTGTTGACCACCGACAGCGGCAGCAGCTTCTTGCCGGTCGGGCCGATCTGGATGCTGGTGTCCATCTGCGGACACACCCCGCAGTCGAAGCAGGGGGTCCAGCGGCAGTCCTCGACCTCGGTCTCGTCGAGGGAGTCCTGCCAGTCCTCCCAGAGCCAGTCCTTGTCGAGGCCCGAGTCGAGGTGGTCCCAGGGCAGGACCTCCTCGTAGGTGCGCTCCCGGGTGGTGTACCAGTCGACGTCGATGTCGAAGGCGGGCAGTTCCTTCTCGGCGCAGGCCATCCAGCGGTCGTACGAGAAGTGCTCGCGCCAGCCGTCGAACCGGCCGCCGTCCTCGTAGACGGCGCGGATCACCGTGCCGAGGCGGCGGTCGCCGCGCGACAGCAGGCCCTCGACGATGCCGGGCTTGCCGTCGTGGTAGCGGAAGCCGATGGAGCGGCCGTACTTCTTGTCGCCGCGGATCTTGTCCCGGAGCTTCTGGAGCCGGGCGTCCGTCTCCTCGGCCGAGAGCTGCGGGGCCCACTGGAACGGGGTGTGCGGCTTGGGCACGAAGCCGCCGATGGACACCGTGCAGCGGATGTCGTTGGCGCCGGAGACCTCGCGGCCCTTCTGGATCACGTTCATCGCCATGTCGGCGATCTGGAGGACGTCCTCGTCGGTCTCGGTGGGCAGACCGCACATGAAGTACAGCTTCACCTGGCGCCAGCCGTTGCCGTAGGCGGTGGCGACCGTGCGGATCAGGTCCTCCTCCGAGACCATCTTGTTGATGACCTTGCGCATCCGCTCGGAGCCGCCCTCGGGGGCGAAGGTGAGACCGGAGCGGCGTCCGTTGCGGGTCAGCTCGTTCGCCAGGTCCACGTTGAAGGCGTCCACCCGGGTGGACGGGAGGGACAGGCCGATCTTGTCCTCCGTGTACCGGTCGGCGAGGCCCTTGGCGATGTCCCCGATCTCGGAGTGGTCGGCGCTGGACAGCGACAGCAGGCCGACCTCCTCGAAGCCGGTCGCCTTGAGCCCCTTCTCGACCATCTCGCCGATGCCGGTGATGCTGCGCTCGCGGACCGGGCGGGTGATCATGCCGGCCTGGCAGAAGCGGCAGCCGCGGGTGCAGCCGCGGAAGATCTCCACGGACATCCGCTCGTGGACGGTCTCGGCGAGCGGTACGAGGGGCTGCTTGGGGTAGGGCCACTCGTCCAGGTCCATGACGGTGTGCTTGGACACCCGCCACGGCACTCCGGAGCGGTTGGGCACGACCCGGCCGATGCGCCCGTCCGGCAGGTACTCGACGTCGTAGAAGCGGGGCACGTACACGCCGCCGGTGCGGGCGAGCCGGAACAGCAGCTCGTCGCGACCGCCGGGCCGGCCCTCGGCCTTCCAGGCACGGACGATGTCGGTGATCTGGAGCACGGCCTGCTCGCCGTCACCGATCACCGCGCAGTCGATGAAGTCGGCGATCGGCTCGGGGTTGAACGCCGCGTGGCCGCCCGCGACGACGACCGGGTCGTCGAGTCCGCGGTCCTTGGCCTCCAGCGGGATGCCCGCGAGGTCCAGGGCGGTCAGCATGTTGGTGTAGCCCAGCTCGGTCGAGAAGCTCAGCCCGAACACGTCGAACGCCTTCACCGGGCGGTGCGCGTCCACCGTGAACTGCGGGACGTCGTGCTCCCGCATCAGCTCCTCCAGGTCGGGCCAGACGCTGTAGGTGCGCTCGGCGAGGACGCCCTCGCGCTCGTTCAACACCTCGTAGAGGATCATGACGCCCTGGTTGGGCAGACCGACCTCGTAGGCGTCCGGGTACATGAGGGCCCAGCGGACATCGCAGGCGTCCCACGGCTTGACGGTGGAGTTGAGTTCCCCTCCGACGTACTGGATGGGCTTCTGGACGTGCGGGAGAAGCGCTTCCAGGCGGGGGAAGACCGACTCGACAGGCATCGTGGCGTCTCTCGTGAGCTGGCGGGGGACGCCCCGCGGGAAGAGCGGGGTGACCCTCAAGCCTAGCGCGTCCCGCGAAGCCCCCGGGTGGCTCGTTCGGCGGCCTCCCACGCCGCGGGCAGCTCGGCCTCGTAGCCGTCGGCCCGCCGTTCCTCGTGGCCGTGGATCAATCCGTAGGTGAACGCGTTCTCGCGGGCCGCGTGGGCCTGGGTCGCGAGGTCCCGCAGGGTGGTGCGGGTCATCACGCTGTCCTGGTGCTCGCCCAGCAGGTCCTGGAGGGCCTTGCTGCCGCGGATGGCCTGTTTGGCGGGCTTGCCCAGGGTGTCCAGAGCGGCCTCGGCGGCGTAGCGGAGCCGTTTGGCCTTCTTGCGGGCCTCGTGCATCGCGAGGTCGCGTGCGGGGCCGCTGGGGCGTTCGAGGGCCTCTTCGACCAGGGCGGCGAGCTTCCCGAAGTCCTTGCGGGCGGCCCGGTGGAGCACGGTGGTGGCGTCCCGGGCGGCGGCGGGGAGCAGGGGCGGGTCGGCGAGCAGCGCGTCCAGGGCGTCGAGGAGGGCGAGGTAGCGCTTGCCGTTGAGGACGGTGATCAGTCGGCGTCGGGAGCCGCCGCGCCGGGCGTGCGCCCAGGTGCGCAGTCGGGTGCGGACGGGGCCGATCACGAGGTTGCGGGGCAGTTCGGCGAAGTGGCCGGTGAGCCGTTCGGTGAGGACTTCGGCGTCCCGGTCGATGCCGAGTTCGCCGGCGAGCCACTTGAGTTCCGCGCCGACGGGGTCGGTGACGGCCCGGTCGAGGACCTTGGAGTAGGAGCGGAAGGCGCTGCGGGCGCGGCGGGTGGCGACGCGCAGGCGGTGGACGGAGTCGTACTCGTTGCGGCGGACGGCGGGGTCGAGGGCGACGATGGCGTCCCGCTGGGCGGCGAGGTAGGCGAGGACGGGGGCCGCGGCGGTGCCCTCGTGCGGGGGGCGGGGGGCGGTGGCCGGGGTGTGCCGGTCCGGGACGGCCGGGGTGTGCCGGTCGGACGCCACCGGGGTGTGCCGGTCCGCAGTGGTCTCGGCGAGGGCGCGGGACAGTTTGGAGGCGGAGGCGGAGCGGCGCAGTCCGCCCTTGCGGAGCTTCTTCTCGACCTTGTCGAGGAAGGCGGGCCGTTGGTCCCGGCCGAGTTCGACCTCGACCTCGGTCCAGGTGGTGGTGGCGTCGCCGCCGGTGAGGCGCTGCGCGCGGACCACGTCCACGCTGAGTTCGGCCAGCAGGGTGCCGTCGGCGTCGACGAGGTGGTGGACGTCGCGCGTGGAGCGCAGTCGGATCACCGGGACGAGGGGGGCGCTGCGCACCCGGGAGCGGACGAGTCCGGTGAGGGTGCGGGGCGGGGTGGCCGACAGGGGGGCGCGGATCTCGTCGCGCACGTCCCGGGCGACGGGGAGTTTCAGGTGCCAGCCGGCGTCGGCGCCGCCGGTGCGGCGGCGCAGGGTGATCGACGCGGCGGCGAGGCGGTGGTCGACGGTGTCGTAGTAGACGGCGTCCAGCTCGGTGACGCCCTGGTGGACGACGGCCGAGACCCCGCCGACGGCGGTCAGGTCCGGTAGCGCCCGGTCGCTCTGGTTCGGGTCGGTGGCTTCGTACTTACGCTCGATCTCGCGCTGTATATCCGCCATGCACCGAATCTAGACGGATTTCGCCCCGTCCGGCAGACCTCGGGGGCCCCGAGCGGCCGGAAACGGGCCGGAACGGCTGGAAAGGGCGCGGGGCGGGCTCCGTCGGGGTCGGTGCTCGGGTGGTGGCGCCGACCCCGGTGCGGTCAGGCGGACAGGGGTCGCTGGACCCGGATCGACTGGAGGAGTCCCACGGCGACCCACACGGCGAACATCGAGGACCCTCCGTAGGAGACGAAGGGCAGGGGGAGGCCGGCGACGGGCATGATGCCGAGGGTCATGCCGATGTTCTCGAAGGACTGGAAGGCGAACCAGGCGATGATCCCGGCGGCGACGATGGTGCCGTACAGCTCGGTCGTCTCGCGGGCGATGCGGCAGGCGCGCCAGAGCAGCACGCCGAGCAGGACGAGGATCAGTCCGGCGCCGACGAAGCCGAGTTCCTCGCCGGCGACGGTGAAGACGAAGTCGGTCTGCTGTTCGGGGACGAACTGGCCGGTGGTCTGGGAGCCCTTGAACAGGCCCATGCCGGTGAGGCCGCCGGAGCCGATGGCGATGCGGGCCTGGTTGGTGTTGTAGCCGACGCCGGCGGGGTCGAGTTCCGGGTTGGCGAAGGCCGCGAAGCGGTTGATCTGGTACTCGTCGAGGACGTTCAGCTGCCAGACGGCGACGGCTCCGAGGGCGCCGGCACCGAGGATGCCGAAGACCCAGCGGTTGGAGGCGCCGGAGGCGAGCAGGACGCCTAGCACGATCATCGCCATCACCATGACCGACCCCAGGTCGGGCATGAGCATCACGACGGCGATGGGGATGACGGCGAGGCCGAGCGCCTGGACGACGGTGCGGTGGCCGGGGTGGAGCCGGTCGCCGGCGTCGACCCGGGCGGCGAGCAGCATCGCCATGCCCAGGATGATCGTGATCTTCACGAACTCGGAGGGCTGGAGCGAGAAGCCGCCGCCGATGACGATCCAGGCGTGGGCGCCGTTGATGGTGGCGCCGAGCGGGGTGAGGACCAGCAGGACGAGGAAGACCGAGATGCCGTAGAGGATCGGTACGGCGGTGCGCAGGGTGCGGTGGCCGAGCCAGACCGTGGCGATCATCAAGCTGATGCCGATGCCGGTGTTGAGCAGGTGGCGGAAGAGGAAGTAGTAGGGGTCGCCCTGGTTGAGCTCGGTGCGGTTGCGGGTCGAGGAGTAGACGAGGACGGCGCCGATGAGGGAGAGGGCGACGGCGGACAGCAGTATCGGCCAGTCGAGGCGGCGCAGCAGGCTGTCCCGGGCGGTGACCCGGGTGAGCCAGGACCGCTCGGGGCCGTACCCGGAGACGGAGAAGCCGTTGGAGCCGCTCATCAGTCACGCCTCCCGGTGCCCGGCGCGGGGGGTCCGGCCAGTGCCTGCGAGGTGGGGGACGGCTCGGGCTGCGGCTTGTAGGGCTTGATCCTGGGGGCGTCGATGGAGCCGTCCCGCTGGATCTTCGGGAGGGTCTTCTGCGGTTGGGGCAGGAGGGCCTTCTTGCGGTCGATCTTGCCGTCGGGGCTGACGCCGTAGAGGGCGTTGTACACGTTGCGCACGGCGGGCGCGGAGGCGCCGGAGCCGGTGCCGCCCTGGGCGATGGTCATGACGATGGTGTAGTCGTCGGTGTAGGTGGCGAACCAGGAGGTCGTCTGCTTGCCGTGGACCTCGGCGGTGCCGGTCTTGGCGTGCATCGGGATCTTGTCCTGGGGCCAGCCGGTGAAGCGCCAGGCGGCGGTGCCGCGGGTGGCGACGCCTTCGAGGGCTTCGTCTATCTTGCCGAGGGTCTTGCGGGACAGGGGGAGCTTGCCGTGCGCCTTGGGCTTGATCTCCGTGGCCTTCTTGCCGTCGGGGCTGATGATCGCCTTGCCGACGCTGGGGTCGTACATGGTGCCGCCGTTGGCGAGGGCGCCGTAGATGGTGGCCATCTGTATCGGCGTGACGAGGGTGTCGCCCTGGCCGATGCTGTAGTTGACGGAGTCACCGGCGCGCATGAGGTTGCCTTCGAGGCAGTTCTCGTAGGAGAGCTGCTCCACGAAGTCGCCGCCCTTCTTGCCGGCCTTGCACCAGGCGTCCTTGTTGGCCTTCCAGAAGTCGCGCTTCCACTGGCGGTCGGGGATGCGGCCGGTGACCTCGTTGGGGAGGTCGATGCCGGTCTCCTTGCCGAGGCCGAACTGGTGGGCGGTCTTGTAGAACCAGTCGTTGGCCTTCTTCTTCGGCTTGGTGCCGCCGTCCCGCTTCCACTCCTCGTGGGCGAGGCGGTAGAAGACGGTGTCGCAGGAGACCTCCAGGGCCTGGCCGAGGTCGATCGATCCGTACCCCTTGGACTCGAAGTTGTTGAAGACCTGGCCGCCGATGGCGTACGAGCTGGAGCACTCGTAGCGGTCGTTGAAGCCGTAGCCGGCGTTGACGGCGGCGGCGACGGGGACCACCTTGAAGATGGAGCCGGGGGCGGCCTGGCCCTGGATGGCGCGGTTGAGCAGGGGGTAGTTGGAGGACTTGCCGGTGAGCCGGGCGTAGTCCTTGCCGGAGATGCCGCCGACCCAGGCGTTGGGGTCGTAGGTGGGGTTGGAGGCCATGGCGACGACGCGTCCGGTCTTGGACTCCATGACGACGATGGCCCCGGAGTCGGCCTTGTAGTTCATCCGGGTGTTGTCGTCGTAGACCTTGCGGGCTTCCTTGAGCGCCTTGTTCAGCTCGTACTCGGCGACGCCCTGGACCCGGGCGTCGATGCTGGTGACGACGTTCGCGCCGGGTTCGGCCTCGTCGCTCTTGGCGAGGCCCATCACGCGGCCGAGGTTGTCGACCTCGTAGCGGGTGACGCCGGCCTTGCCCCGCAACTCCTTGTCGTACTGCCGTTCGAGACCGCTGCGGCCGACCTGATCGGAGCGCAGGTACGGCGAGTCGCTGTCCTTGGCCTTCTCGATCTCGCCGTCGGTGACCGGCGAGAGGTAACCGAGGACCTGGGCGGTGTTGGCGTTGCCGGGCGAGGCGTAGCGGCGCACGGCGGTGGGCTCGGCGGTGATGCCGGGGAAGTCCTCGGCGCGCTCGCGGATCTGGAGGGCCTGCTTCGGGGTGGCCTCGTCCGTGATGGGGATCGGCTGGTAGGGGGAACCGTTCCAGCAGGGCTGGGGCGTCTCGGAGTCGCAGAGGCGGACCTTGTCGGTGACCTCCTTCGCGGGGACGCCGAGGACCCCGGCGAGCTTGGTGAGCACGCCCTTGCCGTCGTCCTTCATCTTCATCAGGTCGGTGCGGGAGGCCGAGACCACGAGCCGGGTCTCGTTGTCGGCGATCGGTACGCCGCGGGCGTCCAGGATCGAGCCGCGCACCGCGGGCTGGACGACGCGCTGGACGCCGTTGCCGGACGCCTCCTTGGCGTACTCCTCGCCGTTGCGGACCTGGAGGTACCAGAGCCGCCCGCCGAGGGTGAGCAGCAGGGAGACGACCAGCACCTGGATGACGACGAGCCGGATCTGGACCCGGGGCGTGCGGCCGGTCTCCGGAATGTTGGTCACAGTCGCTTGGCCCCCTTGACCTTGATGCGTCCCGCGCGCGCCACCCGGGCCCGCGCCGCCTTGGCGCGCAGCCCGCCGCGCTGGCTGCCGATCCTCAGGCCGGTGCCGGAGGCCAGCCAGCCGGCCGAGACGTCGCTCTTGGCGGCGGCGTTGGTCTCGGCGAGCGGATCGTTGTCGGCGCGTCTGGCGAGCGCCATGATGAACGGCACGGTGAACGGCGCGAGCAGCAGGTCGTAGAGCGCCGCGGTGAACAGCAGGCTGCCCAGGCCCACGTGACGGGCGGCGGTGTCGCCGACGAGGGCGCCGACACCGGCGTAGAGCAGGGTGGAACCGACGGCGGAGCCCACGACGACCAGCATCGGGCCGGCGGCGGACTGGAGGCGCCCGTTCTCCGGCTTGGCGAGCCCCGCGAGGTAGCCGATGACGCACAGCACCAGTGCGTACCGGCCCACGGCGTGGTCGGCGGGCGGCGCGAGGTCGGCGAGGAGTCCGGCGCCGAAGCCGACCAGGGCGCCGCCGACGTGCCCGTAGACCAGGGCGAGGCCGAGGACGGTGAGCAGCAGCAGGTCGGGCACGGCGCCGGGCAGTTGCAGTCGGGCGAGGACGCTCACCTGGATGACCAGGGCGGCCACCACGAGGGGGGCCGAAAGCAGCATCCGGTTGAAGCGCATGGTCGGGCTCCTACGGCACTGGGGTCTGTCCGGCCTGGCCGGGTACCTGCGCGGACGGGGTGACGGTGACGGTCACGGTCGGCGTGGGGGTGGGCTTCGGGGCGGGCGGCAGGACGGTGTCGCGCGGGTCCTTGCGGGGGGCCTCGACGACGACGCCGACGATGTCGAGCTTGGTGAACCCGACGTAGGGCTTCACGTAGACGGTGCGGGTGAGGTCGCCGCCGGACGGGTCGACGCGGACGACCTGGCCGACGGGGACGCCGGGGACGAAGGGCTTGTCGGCGGCGGAGCCGAAGGTGACGAGCCGGTCGCCCTTCCTGACCTTGGACTTGCCGTTGAGGAGGTCGACCCGGAGCGGGCCGTCACCGCCGCCGGAGGTGAAGCCGAGTTCGTCGGTCTTCTCCATCCGGGTGCCGACGGTGAAGTCGGGGTCGTTGGCGAGCAGGACCGTGGCGGTGCCGGGGGCGACGGTGGTGACCCGGCCGACGAGTCCGTCCCCGTTGAGGACGGTCATGTCGCGCTCGATGCCGTCACGGGCGCCCGCGTCGATGGTGACGGTCCAGGAGAAGCCCTGGGCGGCTCCTATCCCGATGACCTCGGCGGCCTTGACGCCGTACTGCCCGGCTCCGGCCTTCTTGAGCAGGGAGTCGAGTTGGCGGACCCGGCTGCGGTTGCGGTCGTCGCTGCCGAGACGGGTCTTCAGGGCGGCGTTCTCGCGCTCCAGGGTGGTGATGCGGCTGTGGCGTTCGCCGGAGTCGCGGACCGCGGCGATCGCGTTGCCGATGGGGTCGACCGCGGAGGACACCCCGTTCTCGACGGGTCCGAGGACCGTTGCGGCGGCCCGGCGGGCGCCGTCCACCGGTGAGTCCTCGCCGCCCCTGATGTCCACGGTGATCAGCGCGAACGCGATGGCGATCAGCAGCACCAGGAGCAGCCGGCTCTCTCGTGTGTCCCTCACGTGCGGCGGCCGTGCCTTCCTCGTCGGAATGTGTGCTCTTGTCTCTGTATCCGTGACGGTCCCTCGACCGGCGACCGTCCCGCCGCAAGCCCCGTTCCGGACGGCCGGTGAGGGGCGGGTGACGGTCCGTCCGGCCGGTCCCGCACGGTGGTGCGACGCGCCCGGCGCCCTCCTGCCGCCCGGCGTGCGCCGGGCGGCAGGAGGGTCGGGGTCATCTGCGGGGCTGGGCGTCCAGCACCTGCTGGAGCGCCTCGAACTCCTCGACGCACTTGCCGGATCCGAGCGCGACGGAGTCCAGCGGGTCCTCGGCGATGTGGATCGGCATGCCGGTCTCACGGCGCAGCCGCTCGTCGAGGCCGCGCAGCAGGGCGCCGCCACCGGTGAGGACGATGCCGCGGTCCATGACGTCGCCGGAGAGTTCCGGCGGGCACTTGTCGAGGGTGGTCTTCACCGCGTCCACGATCGCGTTCACGGGTTCCTCGATGGCCTTGCGGACCTCGGCGGCCGAGATGACCACGGTCTTCGGCAGTCCGGAGACCAGGTCGCGACCGCGGATCTCGGTGTGCTCGTCCTGGTCGAGGTCGTACGCGGAACCGATCGTGATCTTGATCTGTTCGGCGGTGCGCTCGCCCAGCAGGAGGCTGTACTCCTTCTTGATGTGCTGGATGATCGCGTTGTCCAGCTCGTCGCCGGCGACCCGGATCGACTGGGCCGTGACGATGCCGCCGAGGGAGATCACGGCGACCTCCGTGGTGCCGCCGCCGATGTCCACGACCATGTTGCCGGTGGCCTCGTGGACGGGGAGGCCGGAGCCGATGGCCGCGGCCATGGGCTCCTCGATGATGTGCACCTGGCGGGCGCCCGCCTGGGACGACGCCTCGATGACCGCACGGCGTTCGACCCCGGTGATGCCCGAGGGCACGCAGACCACGACGCGGGGGCGCGCGAGGTACCGCCGCTTGTGGATCTTGAGGATGAAGTAGCGGAGCATCCGTTCGGTGATCTCGAAGTCGGCGATCACGCCGTCCTTCAGGGGGCGCACGGCCACGATGTTGCCCGGAGTGCGCCCGATCATCTTCTTCGCTTCGGCACCGACCGCGAGGATGCCACCGGTGTTGGTGTTGATCGCGACGACGGACGGCTCGTTGAGAACGATCCCCCGGCCCCTGACGTACACCAGCGTGTTGGCGGTCCCGAGGTCGACAGCCATGTCACGGCCGATGAACGACATGTTGTTCCCCAAGAGGATGCGTCTGGCCTTCCCGGACGAGCGGATGAGTGCTCTTCAGGTCGGCATGTGGGTGCTGTGTGGCGTGAAGGCTTCCATCGTAGTCTCGCCTGCACGGACACGGCGCGAGGGTCTTCGCCATTGTCAGCAGATGAAGTGCTGCCCCGCTATGGGGGACGTGCGGATGGGGCCATGCGTTCCCCCGATCGGCGCGCACCTGCCCGGCGGCGGCGAGGTTCCCGGGTGCCGCCGCCGCGCGGGGCGCGCTGATGCTCCGTCAAGGGCGCCGCCTCGGGGTCCTCCGCGGCCGGGCCGGCCGCACACGTACGCGGGCCGACCGCCCGAGCACGCGAGCCGCGAGCCGCGAGCCGCGGTCAGACGAGGCCGGGGAAGAAGATCTTCAGTTCCCGCTCGGCGGACTCCTCGGAGTCCGAGGCGTGGATCAGGTTCTCCCGGGTGACGGTGCCGAAGTCACCACGGATGGAACCGGGGGCCGCCGCGATCGGGTCGGTGGGCCCGGCCAGCGTGCGGATGCCCTCGATGACCCGCTCGCCCTCGACGACCAGCGCGACCACCGGGCCGGAGGACATGAAGGCGATCAGCGGCTCGTAGAAGACCTTGCCGACGTGCTCGGCGTAGTGCTGCTCCAGGGTGGCCTGGTCGAGCGTCCGCAGCTCCAGCGCGGTGATCCGCCAGTCGGCCTTGCGTTCGATGCGACCGACGATCTCGCCCACCAGTCCACGCTTCACGGCGTCGGGCTTGAGCAGGACGAGGCTGCGCTGGGTCATGGGGTGCGGCTCCTTCGGTCACCGGGTGTGCGGGGTTCAGAGGTTACAGGCACCGCACCCCCGTTCGTCACGCAGCGTCAGGCCCTGGGGTGACCGTCCCGTCCTCGCTCAGTGCGGCCCAGCGCGCCTTGGCCTCGTCCACCTTCCGTCCGAAGTGCAGG
The DNA here is from genome assembly GCF_042732055.1 of Streptomyces sp. NPDC059816. Taxonomy (NCBI): domain Bacteria; kingdom Bacillati; phylum Actinomycetota; class Actinomycetes; order Kitasatosporales; family Streptomycetaceae; genus Streptomyces; species Streptomyces sp. NPDC059816. The sequence continues at coordinate 19,221 of NZ_JBHWIQ010000005.1, read as the reverse complement.
GACGCCCACCACAGGCCGCCGAAGCAGAGCCCGAGGACGAACATCATGGGGACGTAGACGCCACTGACGACCAGCGCGATCTGGAGGCCCCAGCCGAGCCGGACGCCCAGCGGCTTGCCCACGATCCCGCACAGCAGCAGGCTCGCCGCCATCAGCACCCCGCACACCGTCCACACCGTGGCCGCGGCCAGATCGGGGTCCTTCATGGCGACCAGCCCGGCGAGACCGATCACGAAGAACTCGGCGAGCAGGGTGGTCGAGCAGAGCATGCGCATGGTCAGCCCCTCCCGAGGAGCAGTCGGGCGTCGCCGACGGTGAAGACGGAACCGGTGATGAGCACTCCCCCACCGGAGAACTCGCCGTCCTCCTCGGCGAGCGTGATCGCCGCCTCGATGGCGTCGTCGATCCGGGGTTCCACCTGGACCCGGTCCTCCCCGAACACCTCCACGGCGATCGCGGCGAGCTCGTCGGCGTCCATCGCGCGGTGGGTGGAGTGCTGGGTGACGACGATCTCCGCGAAGACCGGCTCGAACGCTTCGAGCAGCCCCCGCACGTCCTTGTCCGCACTGGCGCCGACGACTCCGACGAGTCGACTGAAACCGAACGCCTCGCCCAGCGACTCGGCCACGGCGCGGGCACCGGCCGGGTTGTGCGCGGCGTCCAGGACCACCGTCGGCGAACGACGGACGACCTCCAGCCGGCCCGGTGAGGTGACGGCCGCGAACGCCTTGCGGACGGTGTCCACGTCGAGCCGGTTGGCGTGCTGGGAGCCGACCCCGAAGAACGCCTCGACCGCGGCGAGCGCCACGGCCGCGTTGTGCGCCTGGTGCACGCCGTGCAGCGGGAGGAACACCTCCTCGTACTCGCCGCCGAGGCCGCGCAGGGTGAGGAGCTGTCCGCCGACGGCGACCTGTCGGGCCAGCACGCCGAACTCCAGGCCCTCCCGGGCCACGGTGGCGTTCACCTCGACGGCCTTCTTCAGCAGGACCTGGGCGGCGTCCACGGGCTGCTGGGCCAGGATCACCGTCGCGTCCTGCTTGATGACCCCGGACTTCTCGGCCGCGATCTCCCCGGGGGTGCCGCCGAGCCGGTCCGTGTGGTCCAGGTCGATGGGGGTGACCACGGCGACCGCGGCGTCGATGACGTTGGTGGCGTCCCAGGTGCCGCCCATGCCGACCTCGACCACGGCGACGTCGACCGGGGCGTCCGCGAAGGCCGCGTACGCCATGCCGGTCAGCACCTCGAAGAAGGAGAGCCGGAAGTCCTGCTGGGCGTCGACCATCTCGACGTACGGCTGGACGTCCCGGTACGTCTCCACGAACCGCTCGGCGGGGATCGCGGCGCCGTCCAGGCTGATCCGCTCGGTGATCGACTGGACGTGGGGCGAGCTGTACCGACCGGTGCGCAGCTCGAAGGCGCCGAGCAGGGCCTCGATCATGCGGGCGGTGGACGTCTTGCCGTTGGTGCCGGTGATGTGGATCGAGGGGTACGAGCGCTGCGGCTCCCCCAGGACGTCCATCAGCGCGGCGATCCGGGTGACGGACGGCTCCAGCTTGGTCTCGCCCCAGCGGGACGACAGCTCCGTCTCCACCTCGCGCAGCGCCCGGTCCACCTCCGGGTCCTCGGGGCGGCGGGGGAGGTCCGCGGCGGGGTCACCGCCCCGGGTGCGCAGGGTGCGGCTCCCCGCCTCGATCACGGCGAGATCGGGGTCGCGGCCGGTCTCGGCCTCGACGATCTCGTCGAACTCGTCCAGTGCGTCCAGGGGGTCTCGGTCCGGGTCGTCCGGGGGGAACTCGCTCACGGGGTCAGTCTACGGAGCGCCGTCGACAGCGGCTCACCCCCCGCCCGGGCGGGGCGCCGACGCGCCGGAGCCCGGCACCGGTCACGAGGACCGGGCCGGGCTCCGGGCACCGGGCGTGCCCGCCGGTCAGGCGGCCGGCAGCCGCTCCAGCTGGGCCTGGATGCGGGCGATGTCCTCGTCCGCCTTGGCGAGTCGACCACGGATCTTGTCGACCACCTGGTCGGGCGCCTTGGCGAGGAACGCCTCGTTGCCGAGCTTGGCGGTCGCCTGCGCCCTCTCCTTCTCGGCGGCGGCCAGGTCCTTGGCGAGCCGCTTGCGCTCCGCGGCCACGTCGATGGTCCCGGACAGGTCGAGGGCGACCTCGACCCCGGACACCGGCAGGGTCGCCGTGGCGGCGAAGCCCTCGCCCTCGGGCTGGAGCCGCAGCAGCTGCCGGATCGCCGCCTCGTGCGGGGCGAGCGGCGTGCCCTCCAGGGTGAGCCGCGCGGGGACCCGCTGACCGGGCTGGAGGCCCTGGTCGGCACGGAACCGGCGGACCTCGGTGATCAGCTGCTGGACGGTGTCGATCTCCCGCTCGGCCGCGTGGTCCCTGAAGCCGCTGTCCTTCGGCCAGTCGGCGATCACCAGGGACTCGCCGCCGGTGAGGGTGGTCCACAGGGTCTCGGTCACGAACGGCACGATCGGGTGCAGCAGCCGCAGGGTGACGTCCAGGACCTCGCCGAGGACCCGGCCGGAGACCTTCGCCGCCTCGCCGCCGCCCATGAAGGTGGTCTTGGACAGCTCCACGTACCAGTCGAAGACCTCGTCCCACGCGAAGTGGAACAGCGCGTCGGAGAGCTTGGCGAACTGGTAGTCGTCGTAGAGCGCGTCGACCTCGGCGACCGTGGCGTTCAGCCGGGACAGGATCCAGCGGTCGGCGGCCGACAGTTCCTCGGCCGGCGGCAGCGGGCCCTCGACGGTGGCGCCGTTCATCAGGGCGAACCGGGTGGCGTTCCAGATCTTGTTGGCGAAGTTACGGGAGCCCTGCACCCAGTCCTCGCCGATCGGCACGTCGACGCCCGGGTTGGCGCCGCGCGCGAGCGTGAAGCGCAGGGCGTCGGAGCCGTACTCGTCCATCCAGTCCAGCGGGTTGACCGCGTTGCCGAAGGACTTCGACATCTTCTTGCCGAACTGGTCGCGGACCATGCCGTGCAGGACGATCGTGCTGAACGGCGGGGTGCCGTCCATCGCGTACAGGCCGAACATCATCATCCGGGCGACCCAGAAGAAGAGGATGTCGTAGCCGGTGACCAGCACGGAGTTCGGGTAGAACTTCGCGAGGCTCTCGGTCTGCTCGGGCCAACCGAGCGTGGAGAACGGCCACAGGCCGGAGGAGAACCAGGTGTCGAGGACGTCGGTGTCCTGGTGCCAGCCCTCACCGGTCGGCGGCTCCTCGTCGGGGCCGACGCAGACGACCTCGCCGTTCGGGCCGTACCAGACGGGGATGCGGTGGCCCCACCAGAGCTGGCGCGAGATGCACCAGTCGTGGAGGTTGTCCACCCAGTCGAAGTACCGCTTCTCCATCTCCTGCGGGTGGATGGCCACCCGACCGTCGCGGACGGCGTCCCCGGCGGCCTTCGCCAGCGGGGCGACCTTGACCCACCACTGGAGGGACAGCCGGGGCTCGATGGTGGTCTTGCAGCGCGAACAGTGGCCCACCGAGTGGGTGTAGGGGCGCTTCTCGGCCACGATCCGGCCCTCGGCGCGCAGTGCGGCGACGATGGCGCTGCGGGCCTCCAGCCGGTCCAGGCCCTGGAACGGGCCGGGGGTGGTGATGACCGCGTGGGCGTCCATCACCGTGACCGAGGGAAGGTCGTGGCGCTGGCCGATCTCGAAGTCGTTGGGGTCGTGGGCGGGGGTCACCTTGACGGCGCCGGTGCCGAACTCGGGGTCGACGTGCGCGTCCGCCACGACCGGGATGCGGCGGTCGGTGAGCGGCAGGGCGATGGTCCGCCCGACGAGGTGCCGGTACCTCTCGTCCTCGGGGTGCACGGCGACGGCGGTGTCACCGAGCATCGTCTCGGCGCGGGTGGTCGCGACGACGAGGGAGTCCTCGCCCTCGCCGTAGCGGATGGAGACGAGTTCGCCCTCGTCGTCCTGGTACTCGACCTCGATGTCGGAGATGGCGGTCAGACAGCGCGGGCACCAGTTGATGATGCGCTCGGCGCGGTAGATCAGCTCGTCGTCGAAGAGCCGCTTGAAGATCGTCTGGACGGAGCGGGACAGGCCCTCGTCCATGGTGAAACGCTCACGGGACCAGTCGACGCCGTCGCCGAGGCGGCGCATCTGCCCGGAGATCTGCCCGCCGGACTCGTCCTTCCACTGCCACACCCGCTCGACGAACGCCTCACGGCCCAGGTCGTGACGGGACTTGCCCTCCTTGCCCAGCTCGCGCTCCACCACGTTCTGGGTGGCGATGCCGGCGTGGTCCATGCCGGGCTGCCACAGCGTCTCGTGGCCCTGCATGCGCTTGCGGCGGGTCAGGGCGTCGATCAGCGTGTGCTCGAAGGCGTGCCCGAGGTGCAGGACCCCGGTGACGTTCGGCGGCGGAATGACGACGGCGTACGGGGGCTTGTCGCTCTTCGCGTCGGCCTCGAAGTAACCACGCTCTACCCAGCGCTCGTACAGCTTCCCCTCTACCTCGGCCGGCGCGTACTGGGTCGGCAGTTCCGTGGAGGGGCTTGAGTGCTGCTGCGAGTTCTCGGTCACGGGCCCAGTTTAGGGGCGTCACGGTCCCGTACAGAAACCGTGTGTTTGGTAACGGTGCGGCCCCCGTCGCTGCCTTCCCCATGGGCGTTGAGTCAGGATGTCGGGAGCACGTAAACATCGGGGAGGAACCTTCGCATGAGCCACAACCAGCCGGGACCGTACGACGGCCAGCAGCCGCACCAGCCGCAGCAGCCGAACCCGTACGGTCAGCCGGGGCCCTACGGCCAGCCGCCGCAGCCCCCGCAGCCCGGCTACGGCAGCCCTCAGCAGGCTCCCCAGCCGGGCTACGGATACCCGCAGCAGCCCCCGCAGCCGGGGTACGGCTACCCCCAGCAGCAGCCCCCGCAGCCTCCGCAGCCCGGCTACGGATACCCCGGACAGCCGGGACAGCCGGGGCAGCCCGGACAGCCGGGGTACGGCTTCCCGCAGCCCCCGCAGCCCGCCGGCGGCAAGAAGAAGACGGGCCTGATCATCGGCGTGGCGATCGCAGTGGTGGCCGCGGTCGGTCTCGGCGCGTTCCTGCTGCTGGCGAACTCCGACGGTGACTCGGGGCTCGCGGACGACGGACCGCACAAGCTGACCACGCCGGAGCGGGTGCTGAAGGACGAGTACAAGCGGCTCTCCGAGGACAAGCCCGCCGAGGACGCGTCGGCCTCGGACGCCGCCAAGGAGCTGGCCAAGACCGGGGTCAGCGAGGCCAAAGCCGTGACCGGCATATATTCCACGATCGACCTCACCCCGGGCAGCCAGCCGACCCCCGACCAGATCACCGCCTCCAAGGCCGTCACCTTCGTCGGCGTGTTCGGCAAGCTGAAGAACCCCGAGGCCGCCCTCGACGCCGCCTTCGCCAGCATGACCAAGGAGAAGTCCGAGCAGTTGAAGGTGATCGGCGAGGTCAAGACGGTCACGCCGGACGGCAGCGACGGGGCGGTCTTCAAGTGCCAGCAGGCCGAGGCCAAGGACAAGACGGGGAAGACCGACACCCAGTACATGTGCATGTGGGCCGATTACAGCACCATGGCCCTGGTGGTCCCCGCCGAGAGCGGCACCGGCGTCTCGTTGAACGTGTCGGCGCAGGTGACGGCCGACCTCCGCAAGGACGTGCGCGTCAAGCTGTGACGCCCGCCCCCCGCATGCGCGAGGCCCCGGACGACGGATCGTCCGGGGCCTCGTGCATGACCGTGGTGCGCGGTGTTACGCCGTCTTCTGCTCCCCGGGACCCCGGCCCCGGGCGTCCCGGGGGATCAGGGTCGGGTTGACGTTGGAGTGGACGACCTCGGCGGTGATGACCACCCGGGCAACGTCCTTGCGCGACGGCACCTCGTACATCACCGGCATCAGGACTTCCTCCATGATGGCGCGCAGCCCGCGGGCGCCGGTCTGGCGGAGGATGGCCTGGTCGGCGATGGCTTCCAGGGCGCCGCGCTCGAAGTCCAGCTCCACGCCGTCCAGTTCGAACAGGCGCTGGTACTGCTTGACGAGCGCGTTGCGCGGCTCCACCAGGATCTGGAGGAGGGCCTCGCGGTCGAGGTTGTGGACCGAGGTGATGACCGGGAGCCGGCCGATGAACTCGGGGATCATCCCGAACTTCACCAGGTCCTCGGGCATGACGTCCGCGAACTGGTCCTTGGACTCCAGCTCCCGCTTGGACCGGATGGTCGCACCGAAGCCGATGCCCTTGGCGCCCGCCCGGGACTCGATGATCTTCTCCAGGCCCGCGAAGGCCCCGCCCACGATGAACAGCACGTTCGTCGTGTCGATCTGGATGAACTCCTGGTGCGGGTGCTTGCGTCCGCCCTGCGGGGGAACGGAGGCGGTGGTGCCCTCCAGGATCTTCAGCAGGGCCTGCTGGACGCCCTCGCCGGAGACGTCACGCGTGATCGAGGGGTTCTCGCTCTTGCGGGCGACCTTGTCGATCTCGTCGATGTAGATGATGCCGGTCTCGGCCTTCTTGACGTCGTAGTCAGCGGCCTGGATCAGCTTCAGCAGGATGTTCTCGACGTCCTCGCCGACGTAACCCGCCTCGGTGAGCGCCGTGGCGTCCGCGATGGCGAACGGGACGTTGAGCATCCGGGCGAGCGTCTGGGCGAGCAGCGTCTTGCCGGACCCCGTGGGGCCGAGCAGCAGGATGTTGGACTTGCCCAACTCGATGATGTCGTCGCGCCCTTGGGAGCCGGCGCTCTCTCCCGCCTGGACGCGTTTGTAGTGGTTGTAGACCGCCACCGACAGGGCCTTCTTCGCGGGCTCCTGGCCCACGACGTACCCCTCGAGGAACTCGTAGATCTCGCGGGGCTTGGGCAGTTCCTCCCAACGCACCTCGCTCGTCTCCGCGAGTTCCTCCTCGATGATCTCGTTACAGAGGTCGATGCACTCGTCGCAGATGTACACACCGGGACCTGCGATGAGCTTCTTGACCTGCTTCTGGCTCTTGCCACAGAACGAGCACTTGAGCAGATCGCCGCCGTCACCGATGCGTGCCACGAGGTGCTTCCCCTTCGCCTGGGAGCCGCTAGCGTAAGCGACTCCTGGTGCCTCATATTCGACGGTACCCTGCCGGGCCCCCCGTTCGGGCCCCCCTTGGCGTGGTTCACGTCGACTCACGTCAACTCGTGTGGCCCGACACGGACCCGGACCACACCAAGGGGCAGCAAATCATGCCGTGCCGGGTCAGACGACCTTCGCGTTGTTCATCTTCCGCGTCGAGATGATCTGGTCGACCAGTCCGTAGGCCAGGGCGTCCTCGGCCGTGAGGATCTTGTCGCGCTCGATGTCCTCGCGGATCTTCTCGATCGGCGTGGTGGAGTGCTTGGCGAGCATGTCTTCCAGCTGCGCCCGCATCCGCAGGATCTCGTTCGCGGCGATCTCCAGGTCGGACACCTGGCCGCGGCCCGTCTCACTGTACGGCTGGTGGATCAGCACGCGCGCGTTCGGCAGGGCCATGCGCTTGCCGGGGGTGCCGGCGGCGAGCAGGATGGCCGCGGCGGAGGCCGCCTGGCCCATGCACACCGTCTGGATGTCCGGCTTCACGAACTGCATGGTGTCGTAGATGGCCGTGAGCGCCGTGAACGAGCCGCCGGGGCTGTTGATGTACACGGAGATGTCACGGTCGGGGTCCATCGACTCCAGGCACAGCAGCTGCGCCATGACGTCGTTGGCGGAGGCGTCGTCGATCTGGACGCCGAGGAAGATCACCCGCTCCTCGAAGAGCTTCGCGTACGGGTCGTACTCGCGCACGCCCTGCGAGGTGCGCTCGACGAAACGGGGGATGACGTAACGGGACTCGGCGCGGGGGCCGGTGTATTCGGCCTCGGTGCGGGCGTAGATGCCGCGGCCGGGGAAGTCGTTCATCGTAACTCTCCTGAAGGGCGCTGGGGGCGCTGGGGCGGTCGGCTAGGGGCTCTGCGGGGCGGGCGGGGCCCGGTCTCTCCCGGTGGGCCGCCGGGCTCCCCGTCGCTCGCGTTCACGGGCGGGCGCGTGGGGGCCGCGGAGGCCGTACGGTGCCGGGCTTGCCGGTTCAGACCGCCCCGGTGCCTCCGCCACCCGGCATACCGGCCGCGGTGGGCATGATGTCGTCGATCAGGCCGTACTCCTTGGCCTCGATCGGGTCGAACCAACGGTCGCGGTCCGAGTCACGGGTGATCTGCTCAACGCTCTGGCCGGTGTGGAACGAGGTCAGCTCGGCCATCCGCTTCTTGGTGTGCAGCAGCCGCTCCGCGTGGATCTTGATGTCCGAAGCAGATCCCGCGAGACCAGCGGAGGGCTGGTGGATGAGGATCTCGGCGTTCGGAAGGGCGAAGCGCTTGCCCGGGGTGCCCGCGCTGAGCAGGAACTGTCCCATCGAGGCCGCCATGCCCATGGCGATGGTCACCACGTCGTTCTTGATGTACTGCATGGTGTCGTAGATCGCCATGCCCGCGGTGATCGAACCGCCCGGGCTGTTGATGTAGAGGTAGATGTCCTTGTCCGGGTCGGAGGCAAGGAGCAGCAGTTGTGCGGTGATCTTGTTCGCGATGTCGTCGTCAACCGCCTGGCCGAGGAAGATGATCCGCTCGTTGAGCAGCCGGTTGTAGACCTGGTCGCCGAGGCCACCACCGAAGGAAGGCTCGCCGGCGGCGGAGGGCATCAGATTCGTCACGTATCCACCTGCTCGTCTTACGACGGCGCCGGGCCGTCTCACGTCTTCTGCTGGGGCACGGGACCCCGCGCTGCGCCGCGTGGCGGCGGGTCCGGGGGCTCCCCTGCCCTCGTATTCATGGACCCTAACGCGATGGGGGCCGGGGGCCATCCCGCATGGGGAACTGTTCGCTGTCAGCGCAGGTCGTCGGCGCCGGGCCCGTGGGGTGCGGGAGCCCGCCGCCGGGGCCGGTCACGGCCCGCCCGGGCGGGCCGTGCGCCGTGACTCTCGGGGGCCGGTCGCCGGAGTCCTGGGCGGGTGGTCCGAAGGGGTCCGGGCGGGTGGTGCGGGGCGGGTCGCGAAGGGGCCCGGAAGCAATGTCGTGCTTCCGGGCCCCTTCGGACTACCGCTGTACCGGGTACCCGCTGGTACCGGGCGGGTCAGGACTCCGCGGGGGCGTCCTTCTTCGCCTCGGCAGCCTCGTCGGCGGACTCGGCGGCCTCGGTGACCTCAGTGGTCTCGGCGTCGGCGTCGTCCTCATCGTCGAGGTCGACGACCTCGCCGTTGGTGTCCTTCACCGTGGCGGCCTCGACGACGACCGCGAGGGCCTTGCCGCGGGCGACCTCGCCGACCAGCATCGGGACCTGGCCGCCCTCGACGACGGCCTGCGCGAACTGGTCGGGGGACATGCCGGAGGAAGCGGCCCGCCGCATGAGGTGCTCGGTGAGCTCCTCCTGGTTGACGTTGAGCTTCTCCTTGCTGACCAGCTCGTCCAGGACGAACTGGGTCTTGATGCCCTTGACCGCGGCGGTCTTGGTCTCGTCCTCGAACTCCTCGGCCGTCTTGCCCTGGATCTCCAGGTACTTGTCGATGGTCAGGCCCATCTGGCCGAGCTGGTGGTGCTCCAGGTTGTGCTTGCGGGTGTTGACCTCGTCCTCAAGCAGCTTCTCGGGGACGGGCACCTCGACCAGTTCGAGCAGCTTCTCCAGCACGCGCTCCTGGGCCTGGGTCGCCTGGTCGTACTGCTTCATGTTCGCGAGGCGCTTGCGGCTGTCCGCACGCAGCTCTTCGAGCGTGTCGAACTCGGAGGCGAGCTGCGCGAAGTCATCGTCCAGCTCGGGGAGTTCACGGGCGGAGACCTGGCTGACCTTGACGGTCACCTCAGCGTCCTTGCCCTCGCCCGAGCCGCCCTTCAGCTGGGAGGTGAAGGTGGCCTCGCCACCGGCCTCCAGGCCCTTCACGGCCTCGTCGATGCCGTCCAGCAGCTCACCGGAGCCGATGGTGTACGAGACGCCCTGGGCGACTCCGTCCTCCAGGACCTCGCCGTCGACCTTGGCCTCCAGGTCGAGGGTCAGGACGTCGCCGTCCTCGGCCGCGCGCTCGACCGGGGCGGTGGAGCCGAACCGGCCGCGCAGCTCCTCCACGGCCTTGTCGACGTCCTCGTCGGTGACCTCGATCGCGTCGACCTCGACCTCGATGCCCGAGTAGTCGGGGATCTCGATCGTCGGGCGGACGTCGACCTCGGCGGTGAAGTTCAGCGTCTCGCCGTCCTTCAGCTCCGTGATGTCGACCTCGGGCTGGCCGAGGACGTTGAGCTCGGCCTCGTTGACCGCCTCGGTGTAGAACTTCGGGAGCGCGTCGTTGACGGCCTCCTCCAGCACCGCACCGCGGCCGAAGCGCTGGTCGATGACCCGGGCCGGGATCTTGCCCTTACGGAAGCCCTTCACCGTGACCTGCTGGTTGATCTTCTTGTACGCCGCGTCGAGGCTGGGCTTGAGCTCCTCGAAGGGCACCTCGACAGTGAGCCGAACCCGGGTCGGGTTCAGGGTCTCCACGGCGCTCTTCACGGTTCGGTCTCCTTGTGGCTGACTTCTTGGGTGTGTACCGGGCCGCTCCGGCGGAACGGGGAGCCTCGGCAGAGTCGCGGCCCTGAGAGACGTACGTGTGCGTGTACAGAGCTGTCTCGTGAGTGGGACAGAGCTGCGTACTGAACGTGCGGACACACGGGCGCGCAGTCTGCATAGTAGCCGGAGCCGATACACGCCCCAAAGGCGATCTTGATGATGGTCGGGGTGGCGGGATTTGAACCCACGGCCTTCCGCTCCCAAAGCGGACGCGCTACCAAGCTGCGCCACACCCCGTCGGTGCGACACGTAGGGTACATGCCCGCAGCCAGCACAGGTCCCGCATTTTCCGTGGTGGCGTGCCGTGGGAAACCGGTGTGCGACGAGGGCCCGGGACCCGCTAGGATGCTGCCGTGCCGGGGTCGATGACCTGCGGCGCGACCGTGCGGGCGTAGCTCAATGGTAGAGCCCTAGTCTTCCAAACTAGCTACGCGGGTTCGATTCCCGTCGCCCGCTCCAGGCAGTGTCCGGGGCCGGTTCGGACAGGTGATCCCCAGGGTGATCCTGTTCGGACCGGCCCCGTTGCGTTGCCCCCGCGTGCCGTCACGGTGCCGCGACACGCGGCGGGTACTGGATACACGTACGGCTGCGGGGCGCTACGGTGCGCGTGCGGGGCGTAGTCGCTGTTCGGGTGCGCCCCTCGTACGCTCCGTGACCGGTGGCGTTCCCCCGCTTCCTGCGCCTCCCCGTTCTCCCCCGCCGGCCGGCTGGAGAGCCGTGAGCCGGGTGGGCGCGTCAGATTCAGATGTCGATCGAGCTGATCGAGTCCCCGACCGCGTCGAGGAAGCGTTCGATGTCGTCGGCCATGCCCGTGGAGGCGAGGAAGAAGCCGAAGAGCACGGCGACGACGGCGGGTCCCGCCTTGAGTGATCCGCCTCGTATCAGTACGACGAGGATGATCGCCAACAGCAGTACCACTGATAGCGAGATGGCCACTCTGATCACACACCCTCGGTCGGTTCCACTCCGGGTGGGGGTGCGCCCTCGCACGTCCCACCAGAACCATCGTGCCACCAACGGACCCAGACCATGCGGCCCGTGACGGATCGTCGTGCGCGGAAGCGAGGGGAATGTGCACGGAATCGGTGTCGCCCGCGGCGGACACCGGGGCCCGGGCGGGCTCGGCGATCACCTCCGGGTGAATTCCACGGAGCTGCGCGAGGGCGAATTCGATCCATTGGTTTCCATGCCCACACAGCTTGTTCGCAGGAATTTCGAATTGTCGGTGCAGTCACGGCACATCCACCCGCCTCCGGGTATCCGCGCGGGAGATCCGACCGGTGCGGGCACTCCCCCAGGCGAGGTGACCGATGGGCCATTGGGGGACATTTCACCAGCATCACCCGTGAGTGTTATGCACCGTTTAAAGGGGATTAAAAGTTACATAGTGGCCAACTTGGGCGTCTGAAGGTCGACTTCGAGGGCTTCCCGGAACGAATGTCGATCCGCGGGTGCACTTCTCCGAATACGGGGTACCCGCCGCCCATGGGCCGATTTACTCAAGATGGATCGCGAGAAACGTCAGGAGGCGTTTCACCACCTGCCGCGTCCGACGCTAGGGTTCCTCAAATGTTTCCCACTGCCCTGCCCCACGCACGTGCGGTGAGGTCGCGGATCGTCTCCCCCAGTTCCTGGTGGGAGGGCCTGTGACCAACTCACTGCGGCCGTCCGCCCGTCATCCGGCGCCGCTGCCGCCGCTCAGCGAACCCCCCGGGCCCGTCGAGCCCGCGGACGCAGTGCCCACCCCCCGCACCCGGCGCTCCGACCCCCCGGCCGCCGCGCCGACCCCCCCGGGCCCGGGCGGCCCCGCCAAGCAGCGCGACCCGTTCTTCGACAACGCCAAGTACCTCGCCATCGTGCTGGTCGCGATGGGCCACGCCTGGGAACCGTTGACCGACCAGAGCCGCACGGCGACGGCGCTCTACCTCTTCGTGTACACCTTCCACATGCCCGCCTTCATCCTCATCTCGGGCTACTTCTCCCGGGGGTTCGACATGAGCCCCGCCCGGGTCAGGAAGCTGCTGACCACGGTGGTCGCGCCGTACATCGTCTTCGAGGTGGCCTACACCTTCTTCAAGCGGTGGGCGGACGACGACCCCGGGCACCGGCTCAGCCTGCTCGACCCCTGGTACCTGACCTGGTTCCTGATCGCCCTGTTCGCCTGGCGGATCTCCACCCCGCTGTGGAAGGTCGTGCGCTGGCCGGTCCCCGTCGCCCTCGGCGTCGCCGCGCTGGCTTCGGCGTCCCCCAGCATCGGCGACGACTTCGACCTGCAACGGGTGCTCCAGTTCATGCCCTTCTTCGTGATCGGCCTGTACGCGCGGCCCGAGCACTTCCAGTTGGTCCGGCGCCGCGAGGTGCGGCTGCTGTCGGTGCCGCTGGTCGCCGCGGCGCTGCTCGTCGCCTGGTGGGCGGCGCCCCGGATGGAGACCGGTTGGCTCTACCACAGCAACAGCGCCCAGGAGCTGGGCGCGCCGTGGTGGACCGGTCCCGTGATGACCTTCGCGCTGTTCGGCTGTTCGCTGGCGCTCACCGCCTGCTTCCTCGCGTGGGTGCCGCGCCGTCGCACCTGGTTCACCGTGCTCGGAGCGGGCACGCTCTGCGGCTACCTGCTGCACGGGTTCCTCGCCAAGGGCTCCCGTTTCTGGGGCTGGTACGACGCGGCCTGGCTGCACGAGCCGTACGGGCAGGTGTGCGTGACGCTGGTCGCGGGCGTCGCCATCACCCTGATGTGCACGCCGCCGGTGCGCGGTGCGCTGCGGTTCGCGCTGGAGCCCCGGCTGCGGTGGGCGATGCGGCGCGACGCCACGGACGTCGCACGCGGTCGGGCCCGCGACGCCCGCTGACCGTACGTCCCGTACGTCCCGTCAGTGGTCCGGCAGGTCCGGCAGGTTCAGTAGGGCTCGCATCGTGGCGTACTTGTGGGTCAGGCGGTCCCGGGTGGGGCCGTCCAGGACGGCGAGCCGCGCGGGATCGGCGTTGTGCGCCAGGTCGGCCTCCTTCACCAGGCGCGCGCCCGGCGTTTGAAGGATGCGCCGGGCGTACGTCTGCGGGGATTCGCCGGACCGTTTGGTGACGGCGAGGACGATCGCCTTGGTGCGGGGGGTGAGCGCCGCCCCCGCGAGCCACCGCTCGCTCAGGACCCCGTCCTCGACGGCGTCGTGCAGCCAGGCCGCCGCGATCTGGTCCGGGGTGCCGCCCCGGGCCCCTACCCCCTCGGCGACCGCCCGCAGGTGCTCCGCGTAGGGCCGACCCGCCTTGTCCCGCTGGCCCTCGTGGGCGGTGCGGGCCAGCGACTCGACCTCCGCGAGGGTGAGGCCCGCGGTGCGCGTGGGGTGCGGGGCGTCGTGGTGGCCTTGGGGTGTCTCGGTCATCGGCCGAGTGTGACCGAGACACCCCGGGGCGGCTACACCCGGCCCACGGAACGGAGTACCGCCCGGGCCGGCAGGGCCGTCGCCGCCAGGCCGAGGACGACGGCCGCGCCCACCAGCGAGCCGTACACCGTCGGGGGTATGTACACGCCCTCGCCGGTGATGCCGCGGACCATGGGGACCAGGGTGGCCAGGGCGATGGCGCTGCCGAGGGTGACCCCCGCGACGGCGACGAGCAGCGCCTCCCAGCGGATCATGCGCAGCACCTGGCGGCGGGTGGAGCCGATCAGGCGCAGGGTGCCCAGTTCGCGGCGGCGGTCGAGGACCGTCATGACCAGGGTGTTGGCGGCGGCGACGGCCGCGAAGCCACCGAGGACCGCGGCCATGGTGTGGTTGGCCCAGGCGTTCAGTTCGCGGTCCACCGAGCGGGCCGAGGTGTAGTCCCCGCCGTCGAGGACCGTACCGAGGGCGGTGAACTGCTGCGGGGAGCCGCCCTTGACCCAGAGTTCGGTGGCGAACGGGTCGCTGACGTGCCGCGCGGCGTCGGCGCGGACCAGGGTGACCTCCGCGAGGCCGAGCCCGTGGCCGTAGGTGGCGACGACCTCGGAGGTGGTCCTGGTGCCGTCCGGCAGGCGCAGGGAGAGCCGGTCGCCGACGCCGACGCCGGCCGCGTCCGCCAGGCCCGCGTCGAGGGCAACCCGGCCGGGACCGAGGGCCAACTCGCCGGTGCGCAGCTCCAGGTCCTGCACGGCCGCGAGGGTTTCGGGGGCGCCGTCGACGGCCTGGGCGGAGGCGGTGCGCAGCATGGCGGACTCGCCGGAGCCCGTCGGGACCATGACCGAGGTCTTCAGCAGGCCGACGGCCGCGGTCACTCCCGGTCGGTCGGCGGCCTCGGCCACCGCGTCCGGGGCGAGGCCACCGGAGGCGGGCCGCACGACGTGGTCGGCGGTGACCCCGGCGTTCTGTTGGCGGGCGGTGGCGCGGTCGGTGCTGGTGTGCATGAACAGCAGCGTGGAGGCGAAGGCCACGGCGAGCACGATCGGGGTGATCGCGGAGGCCAACCGGCGCGCGTTGGAGCGGGAGTTGGCGGCGGCCAGGGAGCCCGGGGCGCCGGCGCCGCGCAACGGCAGCCCGACGAGGGCGGCGCAGGCGCGGGCCACCAGCGGGCCGAGCAGCGCCACGGCGAGCATGAAGCACATCACGACGCCCAGGGCGGTGTTCGCGGCGTCCTCTCCGGACGCGGACCGGGCGATCCCGGCGAGGACGAATCCACCGATCAGTGCGGCGGTGCCGAACAGGAGGCGCACCGGGCCGGGGCGGGAGCGTTCCACGGCGGCGTCCGCGAGGGCCTGGCCGGGGCGGACCCGGGAGGGGCGGCGGGCCGCGGACCAGCCGGCGACGAGTCCGGTGAGGATCACGGCCGCGACGGCGATCGCCGGGGGCAGCGGGGAGAGCGCGAGGTCGACGGATTCGGGGATCGCGCCCTTGTCCCGGAGCTGGCCGAACCACCAGGTGGCCAGGGCGATGCCGGGCAGACAGCCGAGCACTCCGGCGAGCGGGGCGACGAGCAGGGTTTCGGTGGCGATGGCGCGGCGCACCTGGCGCGGGGTGGTGCCGATCGCGCGCAGCAGTGCGTACTCGCGGGCGCGTTGGCCGACGGAGAGGGCGACCGTGCCGGCGGCGGTGAAGACGGCGACCATCGTGGCGACTCCGCCGAAAGAGCCGCCGAGGCCCAGGAGGAGTTCCGCGGCGTCGTCGACCCTGGTCTCCTCGACCGAGCCGCGGTCCTCACCGGTGTGGACCAGGGCCTGCTTGCCGAGGGCCGTGGTGACGCGGTCCTTCAGTACGGCGGTGGACACGCCCTTCTCGGGCAGGACCGCGATCGCGTCGACCCGGTCCGGGTGGCCGGAGATCCGCACGGCCTCCCGGTCGGCGAACCACGCGGTGGGGCCGGTGCCGGGCGCGCTGACGAGGGCGGCGACGCGGAAGTCGCGGGCCCCGTCCGCGGTGTGCAGCGTGACGCGGTCGCCGACGGCGGGCGGGGTGCCGTCGGCGGTGCGCACCGGGGTGCCGGTGGTGAGGGCGACCTCGCCGGTGGCGGGGGCGCGGCCCTTCGTCGGTTGCTCGCCGGTGAAGGCGGTGGCTCCCCAGCCGTGCGCGGTGAGGGCGGTCCGGTCCGTCCGGACGGGGAAGGTCACGTCACCGACGGCGGTGCGGGCGCCGGGCACCGCGGCGGCCTTCGCCACGAGGGAGGCGTCGAGCCGGGCCCGGTCGGGCACGGGGCCGCCGATGTCACTGCGGCCGTCGCCGCTGCCGGTGTAGTGGTGGGCCTTCTGGTCGGCGGCGGCGACCACGGGGGCGGCGGCGTACCGGTCGGGCGGGGCGGCGGCTCGTGCCCCGGACTCCAGGAGGATGCCGCAGGCGCTGACGATCATCGCGGCCATGAACAGGGCGATGAAGGTGCCGGCGAAGGCCGAGGGCTTGAACCGGAGGGCGGCCCTGGCGAGTCCGTTGGTGCGCATCAGGCCACGGCTCCGGCGGGCTGGCGGTGGTGGGCGATCAGCCCGGTCAGTCGGGCGGCGATCTGCTGGGTGGACGCTCCGGTGAGTTCGTCGGTGATCGAGCCGTCCGCGAGGAACAGGACGCGGTCCGCCCAGGCGGCGGCGGCCGGGTCGTGGGTGACCATCACGACGGTCGCCCCGAGGCGGTCCACCGCGGTGCGCAGCAGGGTGAGGATCTCGGTCGCCGTGGTGGTGTCCAGGGCGCCGGTCGGTTCGTCCGCGAAGATCACGTCGGGCTCGGTGATGAGGGCCCGGGCCACGGCCACGCGCTGTTGCTGGCCGCCGGAGAGTTCCGAGGGGCGGCGGCGGGCCAGGTCGCCGAGGCCGACCTGGTCCAGCACCTCGGCGGCCCGGCGGGAGTCGGGGCGGCGGCCGGCGAGCCGCACCGGGAGGACGACGTTCTGCTCGACCGTGAGGGACGGGAGCAGGTTGAACGCCTGGAAGACGAAGCCGAGCCGGGCGCGGCGCAGTTCGGTCAGCTTGTCCTCGCCCAGTGCGGTGATGTCCGTGCCGGCGAGGCGGACCGTGCCGGAGGTGGGGCGGTCGAGGCCGGCGGCGCACTGGAGGAAGGTGGACTTCCCGGAGCCGGAGGGGCCCATGACGGCGGTGAAGCTGCCGTGCGGCAGGGCGAGGTCGATGCCGCGCAGGGCGTGGACCGGGTGGGCCCGCCTGCCGTACCGGCGGTGCACTCCGTGCAGTTCGACGGCCCAGGGCGTGACGGCTCGCTGGGGGGTGGTCCGCTTGCTGCGCAGGGCCATGACTGGGGTGCCTCTCGTCGGTGCGTGCGGGCGTTCTCCGGGGCCGCAGGTCGATGCTTCGAACGTACGGACCGTCAGGGTCCGGGCACCATGAGGTCCACCGCCGAGCTGGGGTGGGGTTCTCCCCACCCCGGCTACTGGGGTGATCCGCGGGTGGCCCCGGCGCGGGTCCGGGGAGGTCAAGGGCCGGGGCCACCCGGCGGGGCCGTCAGGGCGGGCGCCGGCTCCCGTCGCGGGAGCCCGGCCCCTGACCACGGCCTCGGGCACGGGGGCCAGCCCGCTCCGGTGCGACGGGCGCCGACCCGCACCTGCAACACGAGGACCGGCCCGCTCCTACGCCACAGGGCCAACCCACCCCGACCGCAGTGTGGAGGCCGGCTGCCGTCCCAGCGGGCCCGGGCGCCGACCCGCCCCAGCGGCCCAGGAACCGACCCACCCCGACCGCACAGGGCCCGCCCGTCTCTGCGGCATGGGGGCTGACCCTCATCTCCGCCGGCGACGACCCTTTCCACATCAATCGTTCAGTAAACTAACTATTAACGTCTTCTTGACACCCCTGAAGCCCTTTGAAAGCTCTTCGAAGCCCTTTGCACGGAGGAGGAAGCCCATCGGACACGCAGACACACTGATCGCCATGGGCGGCGCGTTCCTCGCCGCCGCCGTCCTCGCACGGCTCGGCGGGCGTATCGGACTGCCCACCATTCCGCTCTTCATCCTGGCCGGGATACTCCTCGGCCCCCACACCCCCGGCATCGTGCTCGTCGCCGACCCGCACGACCTGGAGATGCTCTCCGCCCTCGGCCTGGTCCTGCTGCTCTTCTACCTGGGCCTGGAGTTCCACCTCGACGACCTCAAGGCGGGCGGGCGCAAGATGGCGCTCGCCGGCGGCCTGTACCTCGCACTGAACGTGGGCGCGGGGCTCGGCTTCGGGTTCGCCCTGGGCTGGGGCACCTCCGAGGCGCTGGTCCTGGCCGGCGTGCTCGGGATCTCCTCGTCGGCGATCGTGACCAAGGTGCTGGTCGACACCGGACGGCTCGGGAACCCGGAGACCCGGCCGATCCTCGGCATCATCGTGGTCGAGGACATCTTCCTGGCCCTCTACCTGGCCGCCCTCCAACCCATCCTGTCCGGCGCCGACGACCTCTCGTCCGCGGTACTGGACGCGGGCAAGGCGTTCGGGTTCCTGCTGGCGCTCGCACTCGCCGCCCGGTTCGGCACCCGGATCATCGGCCGGCTCTTCGCCACCAAGGACGACGAGCTGCTCGTGATCTCCTTCCTGGGCGCCGCCGTCCTGGTGGCCGGGGTGTCCGAGTGGTTCGGGGTCGCCGACGCCATCGGCGCCTTCATGGTCGGCCTGATGCTCGGCAGCACCACCTCCGGGGAACGCATCCGCGCCCTGGTGCACCCGCTGCGGGACGCCTTCGGGGCCATCTTCTTCTTCGCGTTCGGGCTGTCCATCGACCCCGGTGACCTGCCGGTGGTCCTGTGGCCCGTGCTCGCCGCCGTCGCGTTGACGCTCGTGATGAACGTGCTCGCCGGTGTCGGCGGCGCCCGGTTGTACGGGTTCGGGCCCGGTCCGGCCGCGAACATCTCCACGACGCTGTTGGCGCGCGGGGAGTTCGCCCTGATCCTGGCGACCATGGCCGCGGGCGCCGGGCTGGACGAACGCCTGTCGCCGTTCATCGCGGGTTACGTCCTGCTGCTCGCCGTACTGGGTCCGATGGCCGCCGGGCAGTCGCATCTGCTCGCCCGGTTCCTGCCCGACCGTCGGGCCACCGGGCCCGACGACCCGGGGGAACCGGCCGCCGAGCACGACCCACGGGTCCCGGCCCCCGCCGAAGCACCCCGCTAGGAACCTCAGGACCGGCAAGTCCCCCGTACGACGAAGGCCGCCGCGGCACCGGTGCCGCGGCGGCCTTCGGCGTGGCGTGTAAGGCGGGGCGACGCGCCGCCCCCCCACACCC
>NZ_JBHWIQ010000004.1:337677-420853 GCF_042732055.1 Streptomyces sp. NPDC059816 | reverse complement strand
CCTACCCACGACGGCCGCCCCGGCACCGGGCCCGCGGCGGCCTTCGTCGTGCCGTGTACGGCGGGGCGACGCGCGGCCCCGCCTCAGCCGGCGGGCTGGGTGTCGCGGGAGATCAGGAGCAGCGCCCGGTCGTCGTTCACGTCCTTGGCCACCGCTTCGATGAGGTGCCAGGCGGCGCCCCGGAACCCGCCGGCCACATAGCGGTCGGCCTCGCCGGTGAGCCGGTCGATGCCCTCGTCGAGGTCGCGTTCCGAGGTCTCCACCAGCCCGTCCGTGAAGAGCATCAGCACGTCACCCTGGCGCAGGCAGCCCTTGAGCGGGTCGAACTGGGCGCCGTCGTAGACGCCGAGCAGCGGGCCTTCGGGCGCCTTCTCCTCCCAGCGCCCGGAGCCGGCGCTGAGCTGGAGGCCCGGCGGGTGGCCGGCCGAGAAGAGTTCGTAGTCGCCGGACTCCAGGTCCAGCACCAGGTGGATGGAGGTCGCGAAGCCCTCGTCCCAGTCCTGGCGCAGCAGGTAGCCGTTGGCGGCCGGGAGGAAGGCGTGGGGCGGCAGGGAACCGAGGAGGCCGCCGAAGGCGCCGGAGAGCAGCAGGGCGCGGGAGCCCGCGTCCATGCCCTTGCCGGACACGTCGGTGAGGACGACTTCCAAGGTCCGGCCGCCGTTGGTGCGGGCGGCCACCACGAAGTCGCCGGAGAAGGACTGGCCGCCCGCGGGGCGCAGGGCCATCTCGCGGTGCCAGCCGCGCGGCAGCGAGGGCAGCTTGCTCTGGACCCGGATGCGTTCGCGCAGGTCGAACAGCATGGTGCCGCCGCGCCGCCAGGGCACGCCGACGCGGCTGCGGAACTGGGCGATGAGCAGCCCGGTGAACCCGCACGCGGCGACCACGAGGACCACCCCGGGCGTCACCCGGGCGGGCCCCTCGGCGTAGGGGCCGAGGCGGACCGACTCCACGATGAGGGCGGACGCGGCGGCGGCGTACAGGGCGAGCAGGCTCGCGGGGCGCAGCAGCAGCCCGCCCGCGACGATCGGCAGCACCAGGGCGGACGGGGAGAACCAGACGGAGTTGGCCAGCGTGCCCAGGGCGATCAGGGGGACGGTGCAGAGCAGTCCCACCAGGGCTATCCAGTCGGAGCCGTCACCGCGGAAGTAGTCGACGCCCGACTTGCGCATGCCGACGCGGGCCCGGTGGAGTTGTTTCTTCAATCGGGCCGGGAACTTCTCTGCTGCCGTTCGTCGTCGTGCCATCGCACGTGGACCCTATCCAGCGCGCCGGTGAGGGCGCACGACAGGCCCCTCCCGGCGCTCTGTCGGGATCAGCGAATCCACGGGTGAACCCCCCTGTTCCATGGGCCGCCGACCGGCCCGTGCCACCTCCGTGCGGGCCCGGCAAGACGCACGGAAATCGGTTCGCTCATCCTGCTTCGCCCTGATAGTCATGTCTACATGACGACAGAGCTGAGGGTGCTACGACCGGATGACTGGACTGTGTGGTACGCCACACTGGAGCGGGCGTTTGGTGGCGTGGCAGAGGCTCCCGAGGAACGTGCGCTCTGGCAGGAACTCACCGAGAAGAAACGTTCCCTCGGGGTGTGGGACGGCGATGCGTGCGTCGGTACGGCGGGGGCGTTCAGCTTCCGGATGACCGTACCCGGCGGCGCTCAGGTGCCCGCGGCCGGCGTCACCATGGTGAGCGTGGCCGCCACCCACCGGCGGCGCGGCGTGTTGACGTCCATGATGCGGCGACAGTTGGACGACGTACGCGCGCTCGGTGAACCCCTCGCGGTGCTGACGGCCTCCGAGCCGGAGATCTACGGCCGGTTCGGGTACGGCATCGGCACCTACCAGTTGGGCGCGACGATCGACACCCCGCGGGTGACGCTGCCGGTACCGGCGGGCGCGGAGGGACTGCGGCTGCGCTTCGTGGCCCCCGCGGACGTGCAGGACGCGTGCGAGGCGCTGTACGCGCGGCGGGTGGCCGAGCGGCCGGGGATGATCGCCCGGGCCCCGGGCTGGGAGCGGTTGCCCCTGCTGGACCCGGAGGGCGAGCGGCACGGCGCGTCCCCCTTGCAGTGCGTCGTCGCCGAACGCGACGGCGAGTTGGTCGGTTACGCACGCTTCCACAACAAGCCGGAGTGGAACGCCTCGGGCCCGGCCGGGGTGGTGACGCTGCGGGACATGGAGGCGGTGGAGCCGGCGGCCTACGCCCAGCTGTGGCGGTTCCTGCTCGACATCGACCTGACCTCGACCCTCCAGATGCGCAACCGTCCGGTGGACGACGCCTGGCTGCACCTGGTGTCGGACGTGCGCCGGTGCCTGGTGACCACGCGGGACTCGCTGCACGTGCGGCTGGTGGACCTGGGCGCGGCGCTCGAAGCGCGGACGTACCGGGCGCCCGTGGACGTGGTGCTGGACGTGGCGGACGACTTCTGCCCCTGGAACGCGGGGCGCTGGCGGCTGACGGGTGACGCCAAGGGCGCGACCTGTCGGCGCACCGAGGAGCCCGCGGAGCTGCGGCTGTCGGTGCGGGAGCTGGGCGCGGCCTACCTCGGCGGGGTCGGCCTCAGGGCGCTCGCCGCCGGTGGCCGCGTCGAGGAGCTGCGGCTGGGCGCGTTGGACGAGGCGGCCACGGCCTTCGGGTCCGACGTGGCCCCCTGGCTGCCCCACGGCTTCTAGCTCCTTCGACGGGGAGCCCTGCCGCGGGGCTCCCCCGCATGGCCTTCTACGTGGCCTTCTACGTGGCCTTCGCGGAAGTCGGTTGGCAGGTGGGGCACCAGAAGAGGTTGCGGGCGGCCAGGCCGGCGGTACGGATCTCGTCGCCGCAGAGGTGACAGGGCCGTCGGTCCCGGCGGTAGACGTACACCTCCCCGCCGTGGTCGTCGACGCGCGGCGGTCGGCCCATGGCCTCGGGGGTGTGTGCGGGGCGGACGGTGTCGATGCGGTTGTTGCGGACGCCCTCGCGCATCAGGTCGACGAGGTCGGCCCAGATCGCGTCCCACTCGGCCCGGTCGAGGTCCCGGCCGGTGCGGTAGGGGTCGATGCCGTGCCGGAAGAGGACCTCGGCGCGGTAGACGTTGCCGACGCCCGCCACGACCTTCTGGTCCATCAGGAGCGCGGCGACGGTGGTGCGGCTGCGGGATATACGGGCCCAGGCCGGGTCCGGGTCGTCGTCGCGCAGCGGGTCGGGGCCGAGCCGGTCGTGGACGGCCCGCTTGTCGTCCTCGGTGATGAGGGCGCAGGTGGTCGGGCCGCGCAGGTCGGCGCAGTCGGTGGGCGTCGCGAGCCGGAGCCGGACGGTGTCCGTGGGCGGCGGCACGGGTGCCGTCGCGAAGTCGAGCTTGCCGAAGAGCCCCAGGTGGACGTGGATCCAGTCGCCGCCGGGGAATCCCAGGAACAGGTGCTTGCCGTGGGCTTCGGCGGCGGTCAGCGGGCGGCCGTCGAGGAGGGCCGCGCTCGCCGCGAACCGGCCCTGCGGGCTGCTGACGCGGACCTCGCGGTCCAGGAAGCGGTCCCGGTGGTCGAGGGCGAGTCGGTGGATCGTGTGCCCTTCCGGCACGGGCGGCGCTCCTGGGGTGTGTGCGGGGCTCGTGCCCGTGGCGCGGGGCGGACGCGCACCACGGGCACCGGGGTGGTTACGGCTGCGGGTGGTGGGCCGGGATCGGCGGGAGGTCGCCGGTGGTCTCGTAGGCCGACAGCATGTCGATGCGGCGCTGGTGCCGGGACTCGTCGGAGAACGACGTGGTCAGGAACTTCTCGACGAACGCCGTGGCCTCGTCCGTGGTGTGCATCCGCGCACCGACGGCGATGACGTTGGCGTCGTTGTGCTCGCGCCCGAGGGCCGCGGTCTGCTCGCTCCAGGCCAGCGCGGCGCGGACGCCCTTGACCTTGTTCGCGGCGATCTGCTCGCCGTTGCCGGAGCCGCCGATGACGACCCCCAGCGAGCCCGCGTCCGCGGCGGTCCGCTCGGCGGCCCGCAGACAGAACGGCGGGTAGTCGTCCTGGGCGTCGTAGACGTGGGGTCCACAGTCGACGGGCTCGTGGCCGTTGGCCTTGAGCCACTGGACGAGGTGGTTCTTGAGTTCGTAGCCGGCATGATCCGAGCCGAGGTACACGCGCATGCGTCCGAGTGTGGCATGCCGTGAACGGAGCGTACGCCCATGGGTCGGCGGATTGGTCCGGACCTGAGAGGCGGGCCCGGGACGCGCAACGGCCCCGGTTCCCGGGGAGGAACCAGGGCCGCAGGGGCCGGGAGGGGCGTCCGGCTCAGCGCTTGACGAGGCGCCAGGCGGTGGGCAGTGCACCCATCGCGAGGGCGGCCTTGAGTGCGTCGCCGATCAGGAACGGCGTCAGGCCCGCGGCGACGGCACCGGACAGCGACAGGGGCGTGCTCGCGGCGAGGTAGGGCACGCCGACCGCGTAGATGATCGCGGAGCCGATCACCATGGTGCCCGCGGTGCGCAGCATCGAACGGTCGCCGCCGCGGCGGGCGAGGGCGCCGACGACGGTCGCGGCGAGCAGCATGCCGAGCACGTAGCCGAAGGTGGCGCCGCCCGCGCCGGAGGTGCCCTCCGCGAACCAGGGCACGCCCGCCATGCCGACCAGCGCGTACAGGGCGAGCGAGAGGAAGCCGCGGCCGGCGCCGAGGGAGGTGCCGACCAGGAGCGCCGCGAAGGTCTGGCCGGTGACCGGGACGGGGGAACCGGGCACCGGGACGACCAGCTGCGCGGCGACGCCGGTGAGCGCGGCACCGCCCACCACCAGGGCGACGTCCCGGACCCGGGCGCGGGCCGTCGAGGAGGCGGGCAGGAGGTCGGCGAGGACCTCGCCGGGGCGAACGGTGACGGTTGCGGTGCTCAACGGGGCTCCCGGGGAGGTCGGACGGTGCAGGGGACGGGCGGTGCGGGTCCTGGCGGTGCAGGGGCACTCGGCGCTGCGGGGACACGGCGACGCTATCCCAGGGGCCCCGGCGCGCTCACCGTCAACGGCCGACAAAGGGCGCTACCACGGATTGGTCACCTCCCAACAAAGCGGCTGGGCGAATCACCCGGTCAAGGTGACACTGATCACTGAGCGACTGTGGGGTACCACCAATTCCGGGGCGGGGCAGCCGATCTCGCCGGTGACACCGGCCCGAGCTGGAAGGCATGTCCATGACCGTCTTGGGCACGAGTCCTCCGTACGGCACACTGAACGCCCCCCACATCCCCTCATGTAATGGAAAACCCCCACATGGCTCGACCAGACGCCGAGGCGCGCGCGGACTCCCCCACGAAGGGTGCGGACCCGGGTTCCGGGCCCGCACCGGGCGGAACGCTCGGGCACGGCCTCAAGCAGCGGCACCTGTCGATGATCGCCCTCGGCGGGGTGATCGGCGCGGGGCTCTTCGTGGGGTCGGGGGCCGGCATCGCCGCCGCCGGTCCTTCCATCGTCGTGGCGTACTCCGTGTCCGGGCTGTTGGTGATGCTCGTGATGCGGATGCTGGGCGAGATGTCGGCCGCCTACCCGTCGTCGGGCTCGTTCTCGGCGCACGCGGAGCGTGCGATCGGGCCGTGGGCCGGGTTCACCGCCGGCTGGGCTTTCTGGGTGCTGCTGTGCACCGCCGTGGGACTGGAGGCCATCGGGGCGGCGGCGATCGTCTCCGAGTGGCTGCCGGGCACCCCGCAGTGGGCGTGGGTCGCCCTGTTCATGGCGGTGTTCTGCGCCTCGAACCTGGCGGCGGTGCGCAACTTCGGGGAGTTCGAGTTCTGGTTCGCCGCGCTGAAGGTCGCCGCGATCGCCCTGTTCCTGGTCCTGGGGGCACTCGCCATCGCCGGACTGCTGCCCGGTACCGACGCACCCGGCACCGCGCACCTGACCGGCGACGGCGGGTTCCTGCCCAACGGCAGCGAGGGACTGGTCACCGGGCTGCTCGCCTCCGTGTTCGCGTACGGCGGGCTGGAGACGGTGACGATCGCCGCGGCGGAGTCCGAGGACCCGGTGCGCGGGGTGGCGAGCGCGGTGCGCACCGCGATGTGGCGGATCGCGCTGTTCTACATCGGCTCGATGGCCGTGATCGTGACGCTGGTGCCCTGGAACGACGAGGACCTCGTCGACAAGGGCCCCTACGTGGCCACCCTCGACACCCTGGGCATCCCCGGCGCCGGCGAGATCATGAACGTGGTGGTCCTGGTGGCCCTGCTGTCGGCGATGAACGCCAATGTCTACGGGGCGTCCCGGATCGCGTACTCCCTGGTGGAGCGGGGGCAGGGGCCGAAGGTGCTGGGGAGGGTGTCGGGCGGGGTGCCGCGGGTCGCGGTGGTGGCCTCGTCCCTGTTCGGCTTCCTGTGCGTGCTGCTGAGCTACTGGCGGCCCGACGACGTGTTCAGCTGGCTGCTCAAGATGATCGGCGCGGTGATCCTCGTCGTGTGGATCACCATCGCGGTCTCCCAGCTGATCCTGCGGCGCCGCGTCGAACGGGAGGATCCCGGGCGGCTCACCGTGCGCATGTGGGCGTACCCCGCGCTGACCTGGGTGGCGCTCGCCGCGATGGCGGGGATCTTCCTGTTGATGGCCCGCCAGCCGGACACGCGGGTGCAGTTGTACGCCACCGGGGCGATGGTGCTGGCGCTGGCCACGGCCGGGTACGCCCGGCAGCGACGGCGCGCCGCGCGGGGGTAGCGGGGCCGCCCGCTCGTTCCCCGGCCAGCTCCCGGCACCGCCAAGTCCGTTGCGGAGCTGGCCACTTGGCGTTCAGTACCATGCGGCGGTGCCCCTCAACGGAAGCGGCGGTCCGCGACGGCTGTTCGTCATCGCCGGCGTGGGGGTCGGCCTGGCCGCGACGGTCCTGGGCTGGCACGCGACGCGTCCCGTGCACCCCGACTGCATCGTCGGCTACTCCCGACTGGCCGACGGCACGGGGCTCAGCCTCCCCGAGGCGGACGGTCGGGTGCCGACGGACGAGGAACTCGTCGATCGCGCCGTCCGGGCGGCCCGGGAGTCGGGTCACTGCGCTCCGCCCCGCCCGCGCTGGCGGCACTGGCTCGACTGAACGCCGTCGACCCGGACCTCCGGTGGGGCCGCTCCCCCGGCCCGACCCCGTCCGACTCCATCCGCCCCCCGACTCCGTCCGGCTCCGTCCGGTGCGCAGGCGGTGCTTCCGGACGCCCGGTCACCGCCCCCCCGACCGGAGCCCCGTTGAACACACGGGCGTCCGTCGGAGCACCTGAGCGGGGCCGTGACCCGCGCGCCGCGGAGCACCCGGGGGGCGCACGCGTTTGCGGGAAGCTGCTGGTAGCGTGCAGTTGCAAGTGCTTTGCAATAAGAGGTCAGAGGGGACCCGCGATGGCCGTCTACACACTTCCCGAACTTCCGTACGACTACTCCGCACTCGCCCCGGTGATCAGCCCCGAGATCATCGAGCTGCACCACGACAAGCACCACGCCGCCTACGTGAAGGGTGCCAACGACACCCTGGAGCAGCTGGAGGCGGCGCGGGACAAGGACCAGTGGGGGTCGATCAACGGCCTCCAGAAGAACCTGGCCTTCCACCTGTCCGGCCACATCCTGCACTCCATCTACTGGCACAACATGACCGGTGACGGCGGCGGCGAGCCGCTGGACAAGGACGGCGTGGGCGGGCTGGCGGACGCGATCGCCGAGTCCTTCGGTTCGTTCGCCAACTTCAAGGCGCAGCTCACCAAGGCGTCGGCGACCACGCAGGGCTCCGGCTGGGGCGTCCTCGCCTACGAGCCGGTCAGCGGCAAGCTGATCGTGGAGCAGATCTACGACCACCAGGGCAACGTGGGCCAGGGCTCGACGCCGATCCTGGTCTTCGACGCCTGGGAGCACGCCTTCTACCTCCAGTACAAGAACCAGAAGGTCGACTTCATCGACGCCATGTGGCAGGTCGTCAACTGGCAGGACGTGGCCAAGCGCTACGCCGCCGCCAAGGAGCGCGTGGACAACCTGATCCTCGCCCCCTGATCCGACGCTCCGCCCCCGCATCACCGCACCACCGCATTGCCGCAGTACGTGCCACCCCCCGGGTTAGGGCCGCTCCCGGGGCGGCACCCAAGGCCCTGCTCGTGATCGTCTTCTCACCGTTCATGGGGCAGGAGCAGAAACGGAAGGTCCCGCGAGGACGTGACTCGCGGGACCTTCCGGCGTTCGCAGCAATGAAGGGGCGGGGCTCAGTCGAAGACGGGGTCCTGGGTGCGGGTGCGCTTGATCTCGTAGAAGCCGGGGATGGAGGCCACCAGCAGGGTGCCGTCCCACAGTCGGGCGGCCTCCTCGCCCTTGGGTGCGGGGGTGACCACGGGGCCGAAGAAGGCGATCTGCTCGCCGTCGGCGCCGGGCACGGCGATGACGGGGGTGCCCACGTCCTGGCCGACCTTGTCGATGCCCTCCTTGTGGGAGGCGCGCAGCTCGACGTCGTACTTCTCGGAGTCCGCGTACGCGATGAGCGACTCCGGCAGACCCGCGTCCGCGAGGGCCCCCGCGATCGCCTCGCGGGTGTTGCCCTCGCCCCGGTTGTGGAAACGGGTGCCCAGTGCGGTGTACAGCGGGCCGACGACCTCGTCCCCGTGCAGTTGGCGGGCCGCGGTCACCACGCGGACCGGCGCCCACGCCCGTTGCAGGCCCTCGCGGTACCTCTCGGGCACCTCGTCCAACTTGTTCTCGTTGAGGACGGCGAGGCTCATCACGTGCCAGCGGATCTCGATGTCCCTGACCTTCTCGACCTCCAGGATCCAGCGGGAGGTCATCCACGCCCACGGGCAGATCGGATCGAACCAGAAGTCGACGGGGGTCTTCTGCGTCATGGGTACGTCTCTCCTCGGCGCCCGCGGGCGCGTGCCGGTGGTCATCACACTCATGTGAAGAACGCCACAGGTCACCCCGGCCATTCCCGCCCGGACGGCCGACGGGCGGCCGGTGCGGCGCGTCCGGGGGCCCATGGCAGGATCGTTTCCCGGGTAGCGAATACCGTGTACCGATTTCCGATACATCCGACCAGCTGAAGATCCGACGATCCGCGAGTCACAAGGGAGTGCCGCCGTGCCCGGTGAGAATCTGTCCCGCGACGAGGCCCAGGAGCGGGCCGCGCTGCTGTCCGTCGACGGTTACGAGGTCGCGCTCGACCTGCGGTCCGCGATCGGAGCGGGGGACGGCGACGGTCCGCGGACGTTCCGGTCGGTCACCACGATCCGGTTCCGCTGCGCCGAGCCGGGGGCGAGCAGCTTCGCCGACCTGGTGGCGCCGGGCGTCACCGCGGTCTCGCTGAACGGCAAGGACCTCGACCCGGACGCGGTCTTCGACGGGACCCGGATCGCGCTGGCGAACCTCGCCGCGGAGAACGAGCTGGTGGTCGACGCCCGGTGCGCGTACAGCCGCACCGGCGAGGGCATGCACCGCTTCGTCGACCCGGAGGACGGCGAGGTCTACCTCTACACCCAGTACGAGCCCGCGGACGCGCGCCGGGTGTTCGCCAACTTCGAGCAGCCCGACCTGAAGGCCCCGTACGCCTTCGAGGTGACCGCGCCCGAGGGCTGGACGGTGTGGAGCAACGGGGTCGGGGAGCTGGTCGACGGGGTCTGGCGGTTCGCGCGGACCGAGGCGATCTCCACGTACATCACGGCGGTCGTCGCCGGGCCGTACCACCACGTCACCGACCACT
The DNA here is from genome assembly GCF_042732055.1 of Streptomyces sp. NPDC059816. Taxonomy (NCBI): domain Bacteria; kingdom Bacillati; phylum Actinomycetota; class Actinomycetes; order Kitasatosporales; family Streptomycetaceae; genus Streptomyces; species Streptomyces sp. NPDC059816. The sequence goes on along the minus strand of NZ_JBHWIQ010000004.1, from coordinate 411,205 downwards.
ACCGCCGCACCTTCGCGGACGGGACGACCTTGGAGATCCCGCTCGGCGCGCTGTGCCGCAAGGGGCTCGCCAAGCACTTCGACGCCGATGACGTGTTCCTGGTGACCAAGCAGGGGCTCGACTTCTTCCACGACCACTTCGACTACCCGTACCCGTTCGGCAAGTACGACCAGGCGTTCGTCCCGGAGTACAACCTCGGGGCGATGGAGAACCCCGGGTGCGTGACCTTCCGGGAGGAGTTCATCTTCCGGGGGAAGGTGACGCGGGCCGCGTACGAGCGGCGGGCCAACGTCATCCTGCACGAGATGGCGCACATGTGGTTCGGCGACCTGGTCACCATGCGGTGGTGGGACGACCTGTGGCTCAAGGAGTCGTTCGCCGACTTCATGGGGACGTTCTCGATGGTCGGGGCCACCCGCTTCACCGACGGCTGGATCACCTTCGCCAACAACCGCAAGGCGTGGGCGTACCGCGCCGACCAGCTCCCGTCCACGCACCCGATCACGGCCGACATCCGTGACCTGGAGGACGCCAAGCTGAACTTCGACGGCATCACCTACGCCAAGGGCGCCGCGGTGCTGAAGCAGTTGGTGGCGTACGCGGGCCAGGACGCGTTCCTGGAGGGCGCACGGCGCTACTTCAAGCGCCACGCCTACGGCAACACCCAGCTCCAGGACCTGCTGGTGGTGCTGGAGGAGACCTCGGGGCGCGACCTGGCCGCCTGGTCGCGCGCCTGGCTCCAGACCGCCGGGGTCAACACGCTCACCCCGCAGACGCTGTTGGACGCCCAGGGGCGGATCACCGAGCTGGCGATCCTCCAGGAGGCCCCGGAGGCGTACCCGACGCTGCGTCCGCACCGGATCGCCGTGGGGCTCTACGCCCGCGAGGACGCCAGCGGCGACCTGGTCCGTTACGCCCGGGCCGAGGTCGACGTGGACGGGCCGCGGACCGTGGTGACCGCCCTCGCTGGCGAGCGGGCGCCGGAACTGGTGCTCGTCAACGACGAGGACCTGACCTACTGCAAGATCCGGTTCGACGAGACCTCGCTGGTGACCCTGCGCGAACGCCTCGGGTCGCTGACCGATCCGCTGGCGCGGGCGCTGTGCTGGTCGGCGCTGTGGAACCTGACCCGGGACGCGCTGATGCCGGCCCGGGACTTCGTGGACCTGGTGGTGCGGTTCGCCGGGCGCGAGAGCGACATCGGGGTGCTCCAGATGCTGCACGCCTGGGCGCTGTCGGCGGTCACCCACTACGCGGTGCCCGAATGGCGCGAGGAGGGCGGCCGACTGCTCGCCGAAGGGGCCCTGCGGGAGCTGCGGATCGCCGAGCCGGGCAGTCAGCACCAGCTCACCTGGGCCCGGTTCCTGGCCGCCACGGCGTCCGGGGAGGCCGACCTCGGGCTGCTGACCGGACTACTGGAGGGCAGCGCGCGGATCGACGGGCTCGACGTGGACCAGGAGCTGCGCTGGGCGTTCCTGGAGCCGCTGGCCGCGCACGGGGTGGCCGGGGCGGACGTCATCGCGGCGGAGCTGGCCCGGGACGACACGGCGTCCGGCAAGCGGCACCAGGTGCGGTGCCTGGCCGCCCGGCCGCTGGTGGAGGTCAAGGCGCGGGCGTGGGCGGACGTGATGGAGTCGGACGCGCTGTCCAACGCACTGGTCGAGGCGACGATCTCCGGATTCACCCAGCCTTCGCAGCGGGAACTGATCGCGCCGTACGCCCCGCGGTACTTCGAGGCGATCGAGCGGATCTGGGCCGAGCGCTCCATCCAGATCGGCATGGACGTGGTCCGCGGACTGTTCCCGGCCCTCCAGGGGGACCGGGCGACGCTGGACGCGGCGGACGCGTGGCTCGCCGCGCACGAGGGGGCGGCGCCGGCGCTGCGGCGCTTGGTGATCGAGTCCCGGGACGACCTCGCGCGGACGCTGCGCGGGCAGGAGTGCGACCGGCTGGCCGCCGGGTGACCGCTGCCCGGAGGTGAGGCAGGAGAGACGGGGCGCGTGCGAGGGTTCGCACGCGCCCCGTTTTCTGCGCCCCGGCGGGCGGCATTCGTACTGGTGAACGCGCGCCCGCCGTAAGGGGGATCGAGGTTTCGCCCGCCGAACCACCACACGTTCGGGCGAAGTTGTCCCGGATTGTCGATGAATCCGTAACTCAGGTTAGCGACCCCGTCCGGGGTGGGCAGATTGCGGGACATGAACCACAATGCCCCACTCTCCGCTGGCACCAACCGCCCCCACTCCACCCCGGACTTCCGCGATGCCCGGCTGCGCGTGATGAGCCTCGCCCAGCTCCGTGCGCACGGGGTGTCCGCCGCCGAAACCAGTGCACGCTGCCGGTCGGGCGGATCGTGGCAGCCGTTCCTGCCCGGCGTGTACCTGCTGCACCAAGGGCCGCCCACCAGCGAGGAACGACTGCACGGCGTCCTGCTGTACGCGGGACGCCCCACCGCCCGAGGCACCGTCCCCGCCCAACCGGTCGCCCCACAGCCGCACCACGCCTACGAGTACGGGGACGGGCTGCCCTTCTCGGACGGCCTCCCCTACGAGGACGAGGAGCAGTCCCCGTACCGCGACGCCATGCTCACCGGGATGGCGGCCCTGAGGCTGTACGGCTTCGCCCACGCCCCCTCGCTGCTCGCCCTCGACCGGCTCGACGTCCTGGTCCCCCGCACCCGCCGGCTCCGCTCCACCCCTCAAGTGCGGCTGGTGCGCGCCGTGGTGCTGCCGAGGCCGCACCACGTGACCGGGCTCCCGGTGGCACCGGTGCCCCGGGCGCTGGCCGACGCGATCGCCCAACTCGGCGACGCGCCCACGATCCGCGCGCTGCTCACCGAGGCCGTGCGCGACCGGCACTGCGAACCGGCCGCCGTGGTACGGGAGCTGAACCAGGCGCGGCTGCTGGGGCGTCCGCACGTGGTGGACGCGGTCGACTCGTTGCTCGCCGAGGGGCGGTCGGTCGCCGAGGACCGGCTGTACCGGATGGTGAGCGCGCACGGGCTGCCCGAGCCGGTGTGGAACGTCGATCTGCGGCTGCCCGGCGGACCGCACCTGGGCGGGGTGGACGCGTACTGGCCGGAGCACGCCGTCGCGGTGGAGCTGGACACCCGTTCCCCCCGGCCGGGCGCCCGGCACGGGGACCCGACGGAGGAGGCCGAGTGGGCCGAGTACGCACGCAAGCGGGACCACTTGGAACGGCTGGGGATCACGGTCGTCCACATCACCCCGCGCAAGCTGCGGGACAGTGCGGAGCAGCAGGCCACGGTGGTGCGCACGGCGCTGTTGACCTCCGCCGAACGGGAGCCGGCCACCTACGTGGTCGTGTTGCCGCGCTGACCGGGCCCGCGACCCCCGCGCCGGGCGCCGCCGCAGAACTCCGCCTCCTCGATCGCGCCGCCGCCCAGCCAGTCGGCGTTGAGGTTGTAGGCGAGGGTGTGCCCGCCGTCGCGGGTGCTGAGCGTGCGGGTGGACGATCCGGGGATGCCGCCCCCGTGGCCCCACAGCCGCAGGCCGCACCCGGTCGGGACGCTGGAGATGCCGAGCCCGTAGCGCGCCCGGGAGGGCAGCCCGGTCGGAACGGTGGTGGTCATCGCGGTGAGTTGGCGGGCGGGCAGGAGGTCGCCGTGCAGCAGGGCGGCGAAGAAACGGGTGAGGTCGGCCGAGGAGGAGATCATCTCGCCCGCCGCGTAGGCCATCGACGGATTGAGGAGGGTGACGTCATGGACCGAGGTGGTCTCCGGGTGGGAGGAGAGCTTCCCGTAGCCCCGTCCGCTCGGGCCGGGCACGTGCGGGTCGGTGCCGGGGACGGAGGTGGAGCGCAGCCCGAGCGGCCGGACGATCCGGTCCCGGACCGCGTCGCCGTAGGGGCGCCCGGTGACCGCTTCGATCACCAGCCCGGCGAGCACGTAGTTGGTGTTGGAGTAGCCCCAGGTGGCGCCGGGCGCGAAGGCCGCCGGGCCGCTCAGGGCGGTGCGCACCAGGGCGCGGGGGGTGAGGGTGTCGAAGCGGTGCGTGAAGAAGCCAGGGTCCTGGAAGTGCCAGCGGCGGAACTCCGGGTCGGTGGTGTAGTCGCGGACGCCGCTGGTGTGGTTGAGGAGTTGGCGGACGGTGATCCGCCGTCCGTCGTGGCCACCGCCCCGGACCAGCCCGGGCAGCCAGTGCTCGACGGTGTCGTCCAGGTCGATGCGGCCCTCGGCCTCCAGGGTGAGGAGCACGGTGGCGACGAAGGTCTTGGTGACGCTGCCGATGCGGTAGCGGTCGTCGGCGCCGCGCGGCCGGCCGGTGCGCAGGTCGCCCACGCCCACCGCGGCCTGCCAGTTGCCGGCGTGGTCGCGCACCTGGGCGGCCACCCCGGGGGCGCCGTTCGCGACGGTCTCGGCCATGGCCCGCTCGGTGCGGCGGTGGTCGTCCGGGGCTCCGGACGCCCGGGCGGCTTCCGTGAGCGCGGCGGTGACGAGCACCGCCGCGGTCAGCGCCACGAGTCCCCGGCGCGCGGTGCGTGGTGTCGGTGCTGTCACCAGATCCCCTGCTTCTCCACTCGGTCACGGTCGCGGGCCGTGCGGGGGCATCGGTCGGTCGGTGGGCCGGTGCGCAGCGGCTCGCGCCCGGTAAACCGGCAAAGCCCGGGGAAGGTTCGCCGACTTCGGGCGGTGGACCGCGGCTCTCCCCTTGGGGAGGAGAGTACGAACGTCCGCCCGGTTCCCGTGCGTCGGGGGTGTGGTGCGCGGCTCGAAGCGCTCCGGGCGGCGGGTTCAGCGACCGACCGGCGGACGCTCCCGCCAGAGTCCGAGCGCGTGGTCGACCAACCCGACCCGGACCAGGTCGGGCACCTCGGCCAGCGGGATCCAGGCGGCGAGGTCGGTGGAGCCGTCGGTCTCGTTGCGCAGCGAACCCCCGGTCACCTCCGCGCAGTAGAGGAGGCGCAGGGCGTGGAAGTCGGCGTACCGGCCGAGCGGCCGGGGGTCGCGGGGGTTGCGGTGCGAGTGGACGCCGAGCAGGACGCGCGGGACGACCTCGTAGCCGGTCTCCTCGGCGACCTCGCGGATCACCGTGTCGTACGGATCCTCACCGTGGTCCATGCCGCCGCCGGGGAGGGTCCACCGCCGAGCGCCCTCCCGGTCCACCCAGCGGGCGAGGAGGACGCGGTCGTCCTCGACGCAGACGGCGTAGGCGGCGACCCTGAGTACGTTTCCCATCCGGCCCACGGTACGGGCCGCCCGCCGGACGGTCGGAACGAATCCGCCTATCGCCCGCTATGCGCACCATGGCGTATGGCGGAAGTGCGCCATGAGCACGACACCGTTTCGGCAACCCTCCCCAAACGGCGTGACCGTACGTAAAGCTGAGCGGTCACCCGGCCCCGGAATCCGGAACACCTCCGGACCGGCCGGCCGCGAAGACGCTCCATCCCGGGTGCCCGCCCGACCCGCCCGGACGACCGTCCGGCGCGGCTGCGCAGTGCGGTGCCCGGGGCCGGACCCCATCCGCTCCTACACCTACAGGGATGAGATGACCCCCACCCCCAAGCCGGCACCCGCATCAGGTGCGAGACGCGCGGCGCGCATAGCCGTGGCCGCGGGCCTCGTGGCCGCGCTCTCCGCCGCCGGACCCATACCCTCGGCCTTCTCGGCCCCCGGCGGCGACCCGGCCCCCACGGACGCGGCCGTCAAGGCGGCGGACGCCAAGCTCGGTTCCGCCGACGCGGAACTCCTCGCCGCGGCCCAGGCCAAGGGCGACAAGAACGTCACGATGATGGTGGCCACCGTGCCCGGCGCCACCGAGCAGGTCAGGGACCAGCTCGACGCCGTCAAGGGCGGATCGGTCGCGAAGACGCACGACAAGCTCGGCTACGTCCGGGCGACCGTCCCGACGGCGCGGGCCGAAGCGGCGATCGCGGCGGCGGTGAAGCTGTCCTCGGTGCAGGGCATCGACCTGCGTCACGAGATCAAGCTGGACGACCCGCCGGTCGGCGGCGACGAGTCCCGCGGCAAGCGCCCGGCCCCCGGCAGCTACCCCGCCCCGGGCCGCGACACCCCCGCCAAGAACCCGTACAACCCGTCCTTCGAGACGGGCGCGGTCGACTTCGTGCGGCAGAACCCGACGGCGGACGGCCGCGGGATCACCATCGGCGTCATCGACTCGGGCGTGGACCTCGGCCACCCGGCGCTCCAGAAGACCACCACCGGTGAGCGCAAGATCACCGACTGGGTCACCGGCACCGACCCCATCCTCGACAGCGACGGCACCTGGCGCCGGATGGCCAACCCGGTCAGCGGCCCCACCTTCTCCTACCTGAACACCAGTTGGCGGGCGCCCGCGGGCAGCTACCAGGTCAACGCGTTCCGGGAGAGCGTCACCGCCACCGGCGACGCGCAGGGCGACCTCAACCGCGACGGCGACACCAGCGACGTGTGGGGCGTGCTGTACGACCCGGCGGCCGGCACCGTCCGCGTCGACCTGAACGACAACAAGGACTTCACCGACGACGAGGCCCTGAAGCCGTACAAGGACGGCTTCCAGATCGGGTACTTCGGCACCGACGACCCGGCGACGCCGATCGCCGAGCGCGTGCCGTTCGTCGTCGAGATCCGCAAGGACGTGCCGACCGACCCGTACGGCGGCGACTGGATCGGCAAGAAGGCCGACTTCGTCAACATCGGCATCATCGAGGGCGACCACGGCACCCACGTCGCCGGCATCGCCGCCGCCAACAGCCTGTTCGGCGGCAAGATGAACGGTGCGGCGCCCGGCGCCAAGCTGGTCTCCTCGCGGGCCTGCTCCTGGGGCGGCGGCTGCACCAACATCGCGCTGACCGAGGGCATGATCGACCTCGTCACCCACCGCGGCGTGGACATCGTCAACATGTCCATCGGCGGTCTGCCGGCGCTGAACGACGGCAACAACGCGCGCGCCGCGCTGTACACCCGCCTCATCGACACCTACGGCGTGCAGCTCGTCATCGCCGCCGGCAACGACGGCCCCGGCGTGAACACCATCGGTGACCCGGGCCTCGCCGACAAGGTGCTGTCCGTCGGCGCGACCATCTCCAAGGAGACCTGGGCCGCCAACTACGGCTCCGGGGTCCGCACGTCGTACGCGATGATCCCGTTCTCCTCGCGCGGTCCGCGTGAGGACGGCGGCTTCGCGCCCGTCATCTCGGCGCCCGGCGCGGCCATCAACACCACGCAGACCTGGACGCCCGGCGGCCCGGTCGCCGAGGCCGGCTACCAGCTGCCGCCCGGCTACTCGATGCTCCAGGGCACCTCGATGGCCTCCCCGCAGGCCGCCGGCGCCTCGGCGCTGCTGCTGTCCGCGGCGAAGCAGCGCGGCATCGACCTCACCCCGGCGAAGCTGCGCACCGCGCTGACCTCCACCACCGAGGAGGTCCGCGGCGAGCAGGCGCACGCCCAGGGCACCGGTCTGATCGACGTGGTCGACGCCTGGAAGGCCGTGCGACGCGGCGCCACGGCGCACGAGTACGCGGTGAAGGCCCCCGTCGACACCAACATCGACCACCAGCTGAAGACCCCGGGCTTCGGCACCGGCCTCTACGACCGTGAGAGCGGCCTGAAGAAGGGCCAGCGCAAGACGTACGACGTCACGGTCACGCGCACCACCGGCCCCGACCGCCCGGTCCGTCACGAACTGGACCTGGAGAACAACCACGAGGGCACGTTCCGGCTGCTCGGCGACGCCGCCGACGGGTACGTGACGCTGCCGCTGAACACCCCGGTCACCGTGCAGGTGCAGGCGCGCCCGCGCTCGCTCGGCGTGCACAGCGCGATCCTGGAGGTCAACGACCCCCGCACCGAGGGCACCGACCACCAGGTCATGTCGACGGTCGTGGTCGCCACCCCGATCAGCAAGCCCTCGTCGACGTTCTCCGCGTCCGGCGTCTCCACCCGCAACAGCCACCAGTCGTACTTCCTGACGGTGCCCGAGGGCGCCACCAGCCTCGAAGTGCGGATCGGCGGGCTGAAGGACAAGAGCCAGACCCGGTTCATCACGCTGCACCCGACGGGCGTGCAGATGGAGAACTCCAGCACCATCTTCTGCTACGCGAACTACGAGCACCCGCTGAACAAGTGCCGTCCGGACGTGCGCTCGTACGCCAACCCGACGCCGGGCGTCTGGGAGATCGAGGTCGAGTCGCGGCGCACCTCGCCGCTGCTGGACAACCCGTTCGAGCTGGACGTGACGGTGCTCGGCGCGGCCTTCGACCCGGCCGTGCAGAACCTGCCGGAGGCCAAGGCCGGTGTCCCGGCCCCGGTGTCCTGGCAGGTCACGAACCAGTTCGCGGCGCTCCAGGGCAAGTTGAAGGGCGCTCCGCTGAGCTCCGTCAAGGCGCAGCGGCCGACCATCGCCACGGGACAGAACCAGCGGTACGAGGTCGTCGTGACGGAGGGCGCGACCAGGCTCGACGCGTCGATCGGCAACACGTCCGTCACCCGCGCCGACCTGGACCTGTACCTGTACGACGAGGCGGGCAACCTCCTCGCGGACGACGCGGACGCCAACTCGGAGGAGGCGGTGTCGCTGCGCGACCCGGCCGCCGGGACGTACTTCGTGGAGGTCGTCGGCTACTCGGTGCCGGGGGAAGACCCCACCGCGTACGACTACCTCGACCTGTTCGTGTCGCCCGCACTGGGCTCGGTCACGGTCGACGAGTCGCGGACGTTCCCGCTCGGACCCGGTGACACCGCACGGGTGCCGGCCGAGGTCGTCGCGAAGGCTCCGGCGGCCGAGGGCCGTCAGCTGCGCGGCGAGGTCCAGCTCGTCAACGAGCGCGGGACCGTCGCGGGGGTCGGCGGGGTGCGGGTCGGGACGATCACTCCGTAGCCACCACCAGCGCACGACGGCGGGGCCGGCACTCTTCGGGGTGCCGGCCCCGTCGGCGTTGGCGGCCCGGCCCCCTCAGCGGGGCCCGGGGTCGTCGCACTCGATCTTCCGGGAGGCGGGCAGAGCCTCCAGGATCCAGGTCCGCAGTGTGACCAGGGCGGCGCCGGTCGCCCAATCGTGGGCGTGCGTCTCCCGACCCTTGGCGAAGGTGAGCAGGGTGCGTTGGCCGACCTTGAGCTGCGGGTCCGCGTCGGCGTCCATGCGGAACGTGATCCGGGCCGGGCCGCGGGCCGGCTTGTACCAACGGGTCACCTTCACCGTGAGCTCCACCCAGGCGCCGTCCGGGTGCGGCTCCCGGCGGGTCACCTCGCCCTCCGCGATCTGCCGCATGCAGGCGACGTAACCCTGCGGGCTCATCGACTCCCGTTCCCACTGGGCACGGCCCGGCGGCTTCGCTGCCTGGGGGTCCCCCGCCGACACCGTCGGGTGCACCCCCTCGATCGACTTCGCGTCCGCTTTCTCGGAGCCGCCGGTACCGTTCGCGGTCACCCAGCTCACCCCGGTGACCAGGGCCGCCAGGAAGGCGAGGGCCGAGGCCCCGACGGCGAACCGGCGGGCGAGCCGTCGGCCGCGGGAGCGGCCGGGTGGGCGCGAGGCCCCCGGAGAACCCCCGCTGCGCCCCCGGGTCCTGGGCCGCGGGCGCGGAACGTGGGCGGTGCTCGACGGGGTCGGGGCGGGGGCCTGCGTCACCGGATCGCGCGACCACGACGGCTCGGCCGGCTCGGCCGGCTCGGCCGGTTCGACCGGCTCGTCGGTCAGGGCGGCGCCCAGCAGGTGCAGTTGGCGGCGGAGTTCGGCGACGTCGTCGACGGCGGCACGGTGCGCGGCGGCCGTCTCCGGGTCGGCTGCGGCCTCCGGGACCAGCGCCTCGTCCAGGATCGCCGCCAGCAGTACGTCGTCTTGGGCCTGGGGCCGTTGCTCGGTCACCTCACACCACCTCGTCCTCGTGCAGGAGCGCGCGCAGCGCCCGTACCGCCGTGTACAGCCGGCTCTTGACCGTGCCCTCCGGGACACCGAGCCGTTCGGCGATCTCCCGCACTTGCAGGTCGGCGTAGAAGCGGAGCACGACCACCTGGCGCTGCGGGGCCGGCAGCCCGTCCAGGCCCTGTGCCACGGCGACCGACAGGACGCGGACGTCCTCACCGGCGTCGGACTCCTCGGTCCGCAGCGAGGCGAGCCGTTCCCCGACGCGTTCTTGGCGGCGTCGCGACCGGTGCCAGTCCACGGCGAGGTTCGATGCGACGACGGCCGCCCAGGCGGCGACGTCGCGAGGGGCCTCCTGGCCCTTGGCCGCGCGTTCGAGCAGCCGCAGCCGGACCTGCTGCACCCCGTCCGGCAGGTCCGCCTGCGGTACTCCACCGAGCGCCAGGATCGCGCGCACCCGACGTTCCAGGGCCGCGTCCAGCGGGTCCGCGGCCGGGTCGGCGGGGGAATCGACGGCCGGCGCGGCCAGCGTGTCGGCTGCTGGTCGGGCAGCCGGAGCGCCGACCGACGGGCGGGGCGGTCTCCCGTCCCCACGGAGCACGCCCACGTCCACCTGCTGCACGGCACCGACCGCGGTGCCCCTGTTCCTGTTCCGGTCCCGTCGCCACAACAAGGACGCCTCTCCCCTCCCCTCGCACCGGACCGCCCCGGAGGGGGCGACCCGTGTTCCCCCCTACGACGTCGGAGGTCGGCGAAACGTTCGACGCGGATTCCGCCCGTGCTCCCGTCCCACTTTTCGGAACGCGGACCAAAGGATTGGACAGGCGGGACGGGGACAGACGCATCATGGAACCGTGAGCCCGTCCTCGTACGTCAGCAGATGTGTACGTACGGGAGTGATTCACCCCATACCCCCCGTACAGCGCGGTACGGACACCGAAGTACACCCGGGCGGGCACACCACGTCCGGGCAGAGCACCCAGAAGGAGTCACCGTGAGGGTCGGAATCGTCGGAGCCACCGGTCAGGTGGGCACGGTCATGCGCAAGGTGCTCGTCGACCGGAACTTCCCGGTCAGTGAGCTGCGCCTGTTCGCCTCGGCGCGGTCCGCCGGTTCCACCATCGACTGGCAGGGCACGCCGGTCACCGTCGAGGACGCCGCCACCGCCGACTACAGCGGTCTGGACATCGTGCTGTTCTCCGCGGGCGGCGCCACCTCCCGGGCGCTCGCCGAGAAGGTCGCCGCGCAGGGCCCCGTCGTGATCGACAACTCCTCCGCCTGGCGGCGCGACCCCCAGGTCCCGCTCGTGGTCTCCGAGGTCAACCCGCACGCCGTCGCCGACCGGCCCAAGGGGATCATCGCCAACCCGAACTGCACCACCATGGCCGCCATGCCCGTGCTGCGCCCGCTGCACGAGGAGGCCGGTCTGGAGGCGCTCGTCGTCGCCACGTACCAGGCGGTGTCCGGGTCCGGGCTCGCCGGTGTGGCGGAGCTGCACGGGCAGGCGCAGAAGGTCGTCGCCGACGCGGACCGGCTCACCCACGGCGGCGACGCCGTCGACTTCCCCGAGCCCGGTGTGTACCAGCGCCCCATCGCCTTCAACGTGATCCCGCTGGCCGGGTCCGTCGTGGACGACGGTTCGCACGAGACCGACGAGGAGCAGAAGCTGCGGCACGAGTCGCGCAAGATCCTGGAGATCCCGGCGCTGAAGGTCTCCGGGACCTGCGTCCGGGTGCCCGTCTTCACCGGGCACTCCCTCCAGGTCAACGCACGGTTCGCGCGGCCGATCAGCGTCGAGCGGGCGTACGAGCTGCTGGGCGGGGCGCCCGGCGTGGCGCTGTCGGACATCCCCACCCCGTTGGAGGCCGCCGGGCAGGACGTCTCCTATGTGGGACGGGTCCGGGTGGACGAGACCGTCGCGAACGGGCTCGCGTTCTTCGTGTCCGGGGACAACCTCCGCAAGGGTGCGGCACTGAACGCCGTGCAGATCGCGGAGCTGGTCGCCGCGGAGCTCAGCGCGTAGCCGCAGAACGCTCCCCCGAGCCGTGGTGACGGCCGGGCCCGCTCCGGGGAGGAGCGGGCCCGGCCGTCGTCGTCAGGACCCGGCCGTCGTCGTTCGTCAGGACCCGGCCCGCCGGGCGCGGTGCCTGGCGGCGACCAGTAGGGCCGTGCCGAGGGTCAGGGCCGCGCCGGCGACGAGTGCGGGGCCGATGAGGTCGGTGCCGGTGCCGGCGAGCGGCGACGATGACGCCGACGGTGGGGGCGCCGCCCGTGCCGTCACGGGTGTGGTGACGACGCAGTTCCCGTCGGGGACCGCGGCGGGCCGTACCGGACAGGGCTCCCCCCGGCCGCCCGCGCCGCCACCCGGTGCGCCCCCGCCCGACGCGCTGCCCGCGCCGCCCCCTGAGCCGCCCGCCGGGCCACCGCCGGGGCCGCCCGACGAGCCACCGGACGGACCTCCGGACTGGTGACCGGACGAGCCGCCGGATCGTTCGCCGCTCCCGTCCGGGCCGACGCCGGGCCGCTCCCCGGGGTCGACGCCGAGCTGGGAGAGGCCGTTGACGATCCGGGTGCCGGGCGCGGTGTCCGCACCGACCGTCACCGAGTAGGTCAGCGTCTGGCTGCCGCCCGCCGCGATCGGCGTGGACCAGAGCATCCGGGAGCCGCCGATCACCACGTCTCCGGCGGTGGCCTCCGCGTCCCCGTTGAACCGGGCGTGCGCCAGCAGGTGGGACAGGTCGTCCTCGACGCCCGCCGGGTCGCCGGCCACGAAGTCCGCGTCCCCGACGTTGCGGGCGGTCACCGTGTACGTGATCGTGTCGCCGGGACGCACGGCCTCCTTGGTGTCGGCGGCCTTGGTGAAGTGGAGCTGCGGCACGGTGACGTCCGCGCACGCGGTGGCCGTAGCGACGACCGTGCCCGTCGAGGTCAGCGCCACCGTGTTGCCGTAGCCGCCGCCCCCGACCGGGCCGCACGCGACGTCCCGGGCGGTCACGTGCATCGCCTCCGCGCGGGCGGTGACCGTCACCCGGTGGGTCCGGACCCCGGGACCCTGCCCGGTGGCCGCCGGGACCCGGGCGGTGCCGGTGAACAGGGCCGTGTCCGGGGTGACCCGGTCCCCGCCGACCTCGGTCAGTCCCCCGTTGAAGCCGGGGTTCGCCGTCGCCCCGTCGACCTCGGCGGACACCGCCAGGACGCGCACGCCCCGCGGGAACGCGAGGGTGTCGTCGAGGCCGTGGACCAGCCCGCCGGCCGGGGTCCGCGACCCGTTGGTGACGGTGACGAGGTAGCCGATGTCCCAGGTGCCGTCCTCGTTGCGCTGCGGCGCGCCGTCGACGGCCTTGGTGACGGTCGGCTCGGCCGGGGCGGCACAGGAGTCGGCGGTGCGCCGGGAGCCGTCGGTGCGGATGAGCACGGCCCGGTTGGCGAAGCCGCCCGCCGCGCCGTCGACGCAGCGCCCCGGGGCGGTGCCGGCGGTGCCGTGGGCGTCCGCGGTGACGGTGACGGTCCACCGGTGCGCGGCCCCGCCGGGCAGTTCCACATCCGCGGCGACCGCGCCGGAACCGTTCCAGCCGGTGACCGCACCGACCCCGTCCGGGACCCCGGTCACCGCCGCGTCCAACACCTCGATGCCGGGGCCGAAGCGCAGTTCGTCCGTGAGGTCGTAGCCGACGGACCGGCCCGGGTTGGGGTTGGTGACGTCGAGGGTGTGGACGACGGTCCAATGGCCCGCGTCGTCCTGTTCCGTGGAGCTGACCGACCCGGTGAGCACGGGGGCGAACCCGTCGGTGGTGGTGGCGCAGGGCACCCCGTTCCCGTCGCGGCCCCCCGCCCCGTCGCAGACGGTTCCGGCAGGGCCGCCGTACGCGGTGGAGCGCAGGGTGCGGTCGCCGTCGCCGTCGACCTGCACGCGGTAGGTGAGGGTCGCCGTTTCCCCGGCCGGCAGGGCGCCCGACCAGGTCAGGACGGAGCCGGTCGGGTCGGGCAGCGCCTCGGGCGGGCCGTCGCCGACGGTCACCGAGGCGGAACCGGTCAGGAACGGGGCGTCGTCGAGGACGCCGTCGAGGTGGTCCGTGAGCACGGCGGGCGCGGAGGCGGGGTAGTCGGCCGTGCCGGTGTGGGTGGCGATGACCGTGTAGGTGACGGTGTCGCCGGCGCTCACTCCGGCGGACGGCACGCCCGAGGCCTTGCTCAGGGTCAGCGCCCGTACGCCGTTGCTGTCGGTGGCGTCCGCGCGCAGCGTCCGGCCGCGGTCGGCCGGGTCGGGGGCGCTCACCCGCGCGCGGTTGACGACCGCGCCCGTCGCACCGGGCAGCACCCGGACCTTCACCCGCACGGTCGCGGTGGCCGTGGGGCCGCCCTCGGAGCGTTCGCCGTCCGGGGAGGCCAGGCCGGCGCCGCCGAGGTCGCCGAGCGCCCAGGTGACGGTGCCGCCCGGCCGGTTGCCGTAGGGGTCGGCCGGGCCCCGGTCGGTGACCGTGCCGCCGTGGCTCGCGGAGACGAACGCCAGGCCGTCCGGGAGGGCGTCCGTCAGCTGCGCGCCGGTGACCTCCTCGGCGGGCAGCAGGTTCGCCACCTCCAGGGTGTAGCCGTAGGTGTCGCCCGCGGCCACGGCGGCCCGGCCGTCGGTCTTGGTCACCGAGAGTCCGGCGGTGGCGGCGTCGACCCGGACGCAGCCGGTGGCGTCGTTGTCGGCGGGGCTCGGGTCGTGCATCGGGCCGGTGACCGCTGCGGACGCGCAGACGCGTCCGGCGGCGGTCGGGGTCACCGGGACGTCCAGGGGCACGGTCACGCCCCTGGCGAGCGGCTTCGACCCGCCCGCGCCGTCGACGGGGGCGCAGGTCAGCGTCAGGGGTCCGGCGAGCGGGGCGCTGCCCGGCTCGGCGGTGCAGCGCCAGCCGTCGGGCGTCGGGTCGGTGACGGTCAGGCCCGCCGGAACCGTCACGGTGACGGTGGCGGCGGTCTCCCGCGAGCCGCCGGCGTGGGTGACGGTGAAGGGCAGCGTTCCCGGGCGGTCCACCTGCAAGGGGAGCCGGTCCGGGACGTCGATGCGCAGATCGGCTTCCTGGGTGGCCGCGCACACCGGGCGCGGCTCGGCGGGCAGCGTCTGGGCGCTGTCCAGCGCGACGGAGTTGCAGGCGACCGCGTCGGCCCCGGTGCCCGGGGCGACGGCCGCGACGAAGCCGAAGCGTGCGGTGCGGCCGGGGGCGAGGTCACCCGTCACGGTCGCCCGGATCGCCTTCTTGCCGGCCGGTGCGGGCCCCCAGTCGTCGGTGGTGCCCGGGGCGGACGGGTGGACCTCGACGCGCCGGGGGTTGGTGGCGGCCGAGTACGCCAGCTCCAGGTGGGGCGACACCTCGAAGACGCTGTCGACGGTCTGGCCGAAGGTGCTGCCGCGCGGGACGGAGGCGGTGCCGGCGCTGGTTCCGTGGTCGCCCGCGTGCGGGAGGACGTCGTACGCGACCACGTCGCTGAGCGTGGTGTTGCCGGTGTTCTTCAGGGTGACCCGGTACCGGATGTCGGTGGCCGTCGTCGAGACGCCCACCAGGTGGTCCGGGTCGGACAGCCAGGTGCAGCCCCCGGGGGCGCCCGGGGTGGGCAGGCAGATCTCCTTGACGGCGTCCAGCCCGTCGGCCGAGGAGACCGTGACGGTCTGCGAGGTGCCCGAGAACCACTCGCCGGTGCTGCCGTCGCCGTCGACGTCGGGGGCGTCCTGGAGCGCACCGCCGTAGCTGGCCCGGGAGTCGGTCCAGGTGTGACGGGAGTCGCCGGCCCAGGCGTGCGCGACGCTGCGGGTCCCGGGGGCGACGGCGGGGCCGGGCCGGGCGATGACGCTCAGGGTGGGCCAGGTGGTGTTCTCCCCGAACGACACGTCGTCGGGCCAGCTCGCCACGACCACCTCGCGGGGCTCGCCGCCGACCGTCCTGCTCGTGTGGTCGAAGGTCACGCCCCCGGGTACGGAACCGTCGGGGAAGGACGGGGAGTCGGGGGCGATCGTCCAGCCGGTGGGGGCGAGGAACACGTACTGGGGGGTGAGGCTCACCGCGCCCGGGACGTTCGCGGTCGCCCCGCGCACGCCGAAGGTCACGTTCTTGCCCGGGACGGCGTTGCCGCCGCCCTCGACCTGTGCGGCCGAGGGGAAGGCCGCGGTGACGGACGGGGTCTTCGGCGGGGCCGCCCGGAACCGGATCGTGCGGGACACCGGCCCGAGTCGTTCGGCGGCGAGTCCGCTGCCGGGCCACGACAGCGTCGCCGTGGCGGTGTTGGTGCGCTGCTCGCCGATCGGGGCGGTCGACCGCACGGCGTAGTGGAAGTAGGCGTGGAACGGGGTGGCCCCGGTGTCGCCGGGCCGGTTGTTGGCCGGGGCGAGCCGGCCGCTGGTGATCCTCGCCGCGGTGAACCAGGTGCCCGCCGGGGCGGTCACCGATCCGTCGGACCGTCCGGTGGTGCCGTCGTTGCGGGTCCATTCGACGGTGGCGGCGGGCGTCGTCCGCGAGGTGGTGATCCGGTTGACCCGGGCGTCCGCCTGCCCGAGCGCGTCGTCCTCGATCACGGCGACCCCGGGCACGTTCGCCTGGTTGCGGGCCGTCACGGTCCAGCGGTGCGCGTGGTCCGCGAAGGGGGCCAGGGCGGCGCCCGGCGCGCAGCCCCGGTTCCAGTCGTCCCGGCCGGTGGGCGGGCAGGTCAGCCCGGTCACGTCCGGGGGCACGTCCAGCAGGCGGACCGGTCCGCTGGAGGCGCTGTTCGTACTGTCCTTCGCCATGTCCGCCCGGGCGAAGGGTTCATGGCAGGAGACCGGGTGCGTCATCGTCTGCGCGGCCGTTCGCGTGCTGCGGTCCGGATCGAGGTAGGTGGCGGTCACCCTCAGGGTGCTCGACACGGTCGCTTCGAAGTCGCAGCCGCCCGGGTCGGAGGTGAACCGGCCCGGCGGGTAGTGCACCGTCACCGCACGCGGGTGGTAGGGGCCGCGGTTGCTCCAGCCGCTGGTGCCGGCCCAGCCCCAGCCGCCGGCCGCGGTGGCGGCGGGCGCGTCCCTCGTGCCGAGCGACCAGGTGACCGAGTGGCTCGCAGCGTCGTAGGCGCCGCCTCCCGTGCTGGAGACGTACTCCGCCCGCGGGTCCAGTTCCTCGACGACGGTGTAACTGCCCGCGGCGGCCCACTGCGAGGAGCCGGTGACCACGGACCCGCTGGCGCGGACGAACGCGCCGGTGTTCATCAGCAGGTCCCAGGTCACCTCGGTCCCGGCGCGCACCGATCCGGGGTTCGCCTGCTGCACGGACGGCTCCGGTACCGAGTTCTGCCAGGTCACCGGGGCGGCCTCGGCCCGTGCGGGAGCGGGGGCGGTGGCGGCCTCCAGGGTGGCCGCCATCTCGATCCGGAATCCGGAGGGGTAGTACTGGGCCGGTCTGGGCGTGGTGTACGTGCCGCTCGGGTGGATCGCGTAGACGACGAGGAAGGTGCCCGACCGGCCGGCGGAGAGGTCGCCGAGGTCGATCGTCTTGCCCGTCGCGTCCGTGCCGCCGATCGTCGCGTCCGGCAGGCCCGCGGGAGCCGTCCAGTTCGCGTAGGACAGCAGCGGCTCGGTCGTCAGCCCGTTCGGGTCCGGCTGGGAAGGCGCCATCCGGACGGTGGCGTCCCGGCAGTCGGCGGCGCCGCAGGAGTAGGCGACCTTGTACGCGACCTCGTTGCCGTGCACGCCGAAGGCGGCTCGTGACTGCGGCGCCCCGGTGGTCGAGTCGACGGCCCGGACGGAGACGTCGAGCACTGCGGTTCCCGGGGTCGCGTGCGCGGACACGACGGGTACCGCGGGTATCAAAAGTCCCGCGGCCGAGGCGAAGACCGCCACTGCCGTGACGCGTCCACGGCGACGCGTCCGCACCCGGGCAGTGTCATTCCGAGACGACACTCATTCCTCCTGGTTTTCCGCGCACGGCAATGCCTTCGGGCAAGCCTCAGAGGCGTCGAATTCGCCGTCGACGACGCATGCCGAAGGGGCGCCCAGCACCTCGCCGGGCGGTGGTACGCGCGATCGCACACAGCCCGGAACATTGCGTTCCGTAGCTGATCAACAGTCAGACAGTAACAGCCCGGATCTCACCACACCAACCAATCCGGACATATCCAGAACACCTCGCACGGCGCATTGGCGAGGGAGCACAAGGGCACCAGTTTCATCCAGCACGGACCTGGCGCGCACATCAATCGGAGCGAGATGCATGCATGTTGAATGCAGTGAATTCGCGCACGGCGTCAACACGCCTGTACGCCCGCGGGAACGGGCACGGTGCCGGGTGAACGGCCGTCGTGCTAGCCGGTGGTGCGCCGTCCGGTCGGGCGCAGGGCGAGCAGGGCGAGGGCGACGGCGGCCGTCGTACCGGCGAGGACCAGCACGCTGGCCTCGCCCAGGGCGTCGACGAACCCGCCGCCCACCGCGGCGCCCAGCGCGATCGCCGAGTTGAAGACGCCGGCGAACAGACCGGACGCGGCCTCCCGGGCCCGGGCGCCCCCGTCCCCCAGCGCCCCGACCAACCAGCTCTGGGCCGACACCGAGACCCCTCCGTACGCGAGGCCCCACGCCACCAGCAGCACCACGGAGAGCACGGCGTTCCCGGCCGCCGCCGCCAACAGCGGTACCACCAGGGCCAGCACGGCCGATATGCCGAGCAGGGACCGCCGCGGTGAGCGTCCGGCGACCGTTCCGGCGACGAAGTTGCCGATGACGCCGGCGACCCCGTAGCAGAGCAGCAGGGCGCTGAGCGCGCCGGCGTCGATCCCGTCGACCCGTTCCAGTACCGGCCGGACGTAGGTGTAGGCGGCGAAGTGTCCGGTCACCAGGAGGGCGACCACCAGCAGCCCGGTGCGCAGGGCCGGCAACCCCAGCAGGGCGGTCATCTCGCGGGGTCGGACGGCCGCCCCGGCGGGCAGCGGCGGGAGCAGGACGGCGTGCAGCACGGCGACGAGGACGGCGAGGGCGCCGACCGCGGCGAACCCCCACCGCCAGCCCGCGACGTCCCCGATCAGTGCGCCCGCCGGGATGCCGAGCACGGAGGCGACGGCGATGCCGCTGAAGACGACGGCGGTGGCGCGGGCGACCGAGGGCGCGGGCACCAGTCGGTGGGCGAGTCCGGCGGCGACGGTCCACACCCCGCCGATGGCAACGCCGACGGCGACCCGGGCGGCCAGCAGCACCCCGAAGGAGGGGGCCAGCGCACTGACGAGGTTGGCGGCGGCCAACAACAGCAGCAGCCCGCACAGCAGGCTCCGGCGGTCGAGGCGGCCGGCGAGCGTCGGGAACAGCGGGGCGGTGACGGCGGCGACGACGCCCGGCAGGGTGACGGCGAGCCCGGCCGTGCCCTCCAGGACGCCGAGCCCCGCGCCCAGGGGGCTCAGCAGGCCGACGGGCAGCATCTCCGTGGTGACGACGGTGAAGGTGGCGGCTGCGGTGGCGAAAACGGCGGCCCGCCCCCGGGCCGGAGTCAGGGGGCGGGCGGCGGACGGTGGTCCACTCAGGTCGGTGGTCATGTCCCCAGGCTCAGCACGCTCGGGCCCGGGAACAACGCCGCGTACGAGTGGGACGCGTGCAGGGGTGTGCGGTGCTCAGCGGCCCGGGGACTCCGGGGGTTCCGGAGACTGGGGGGCCTCGGGATGCTGGGGCGCGGTGGGGGCCTGGGGGGCCTGAGGGCCAGCGGGGGTCGTGGGGGCAGTGGGAGCAGCAGGGGGGACGGGGGTTGCGGGGGTGGTGGAGGCTGCGGGGGTGGTGGGGGCGACCGGGACGGCGGGACCGGCGGGGGTCTGCGCGTGGGCGGCGCCGGCGGGGGCTTCGTACCGGGCGGGCCGCCTGCGGAGCAGGACCCCTCCGAGCAGGACCACGGCCAGCGTGGCGTAGACGACGATCGTGAACGGCGTGGACACCAGCGTGGTGACGTCGCCGCCGGCGATGTCGAGCGCCCGGCGCAGCTGGACCTCCGCCAGCGGGCCGAGGATCGCCCCCACGATCATGGGCGAGACGGGGAAGCCGAACCGGCGCATGAGGTAACCGGCGATTCCGAAGACGAGCAGGACCCCGACGTCGAACGCGCTGCCGTTCACGGCGTAGGTGCCGAGCAGGGCGAAGACCATGATGCCGGCGAAGAGGTAGGGCTTCGGGATCTCCAGGATCTTCACCCAGAGGCCGATCAGCGGCAGGTTCAGGCCGAGCAGGATCACGTTGGCGATCAGCAGGCTGGCGATGAGGCCCCAGACCAGCGCCGACTGGGTGTCCAACAGCTGCGGACCGGGCTGGATGCCGTACTGCTGGAAGGCGACCAGGATGACGGCGGCCGTGGCGGACGTCGGGATGCCGAGGGTCAGCAGCGGCACCAGGGTGCCGGCGGCGTTGGCGTTGTTCGCGGCCTCGGGTCCGGCGACGCCCTCGATGGCGCCCTGTCCGAACTCCTGGGGACGCTTCGACAGCTTGCGTTCGAGGGTGTAGGAGAGGAACGTCGGGATCTCGGAGCCGCCGGCGGGGATCACCCCGAGCGGGAAGCCGATGGAGGTGCCGCGCAGCCACGGCCGCCAGGCGCGCCGCCAGTCGTCGCGGGTCATCCAGCTCTTGCCCTTGTTCACCCGCATCACGTCGAAGCGGCTCGACGTCTGGTGCGCGGCGACGTAGAGCACCTCGCCCAGGGCGAAGAGCGCGACGATCAGCACGACGGTGTCGATCCCGTCGAGGAGGGACACCTCACCGAAGGTCAGGCGCTGTTGACCGCTCTGGAAGTCGAGTCCGACGAGTCCGACGCCCAGGCCGAGCGTCATTGACACGAGTCCACGCAGCGGCGAACCGCCCACGAGTGCGCTGACGGTGAGGAAGGCGACCACCATGAGCGCGAAGTAGTCCTCGGCTCCGAGGTGCACCGCGACCTTGACCATCCACGGCGCGAAGAACGCCAGCAGCAGCGTGGCGATGGTGCCGGCGATGAACGACCCGATGGCGGCCGTGGCGAGGGCGGCGGCGCCGCGCCCCCGTCGGGCCATCTTGTTGCCGTCGATCGCGGTGATGACCGAGCCGGACTCGCCGGGGGTCTTCAGCAGGATCGCCGTGGTCGATCCGCCGTACATGGCGCCGTAGTAGATGCCGGCGAACATGATGAACGCGGAGGCCGGTTCGAGGCCGTAGGTCATCGGCAGCAGCAGGGCGATGGTCAGCGCGGGGCCGATGCCCGGCAGGACGCCGATGAGCGTGCCGACGATGGTGCCGATCAGCGCGAAGAGCAGGTTCTCCGGGGTGACCGCGAGCGAGAGCCCGTGGAGGAGTCCATCCCAACCCGACATCAGAGCACCCCTTCCAGAACGCCGGGGGCCAGCGAGATGCCGAGGGCCCGGGTGAAGACGAGGTACACCACGAGGGACAGCACGACCGCGATGCCCGCCGACTTGAGGTGGCTGCGCGCGCCCATGGCCCAGGCGGTGAGCCAGAACGCGAGCGCGGAGACGATGACGTAGCCGAGCGATTCGACACCGGCGATGAAGATGAGCACGGCGGCCACGCACACGGCGAGCGGTATCCACCGGGTGTTGCGGACGTCGACGTCGCCCTCTCCGGAGTCGGCCTCACCGCGCCGACCCCGGGCCACCTGAACGCCGAGCGCCAGCGAGAGCGCGATCAGCAGGACGCCGACCACCTTCGGCGTGAAGCCGGCGCCGACCCCAGATGCGGACGTCGAGGCCGCTTGCCCGAGGCCGTCGAGCAGGATGACCACCCCGATGGCCAGGAGTCCTGCGGTGATGGCCCACTCTCCCAAGGCGGCCCTGCGGTGTTCGCGGGGCCGAGTGGGGGAGGACTCGGGAGATGTCGAGCGGGTGCTCATGGGTGTGCCTTTCTCACGCCGAGGTGGGTGGGTGCCCGCCGTTCGTCGGGCACCCACCAGTAAGGAGCGGTCACTTCTTGGACAGGCCGAGCTGGTCGAGGACTTCCTTCACCCGGGTGTTCTCTTCCTTGAGCCAGGTCGCGAACTCGTCACCGGCGATGAAGTTGTCGTTCCAGGCGTGCTTCTTGAGCGCGCCCTTCCAGTTCGCCGAGCCGTGCATCGTCTTCAGCGCGTCGACGTACTTGTCCTTGGTCGCGTCGTCGAGGCCGGCGGGGGCCATCATCGAGCGCCAGTTCTGGAATTCGAGGGTCGGGCTGACGTCGAGGGCGGTCTCGGCGAACTTGACCCCCTCGACGGGCTCCAGCGAGGAGACGTAGAGGCCCTTCAGGTTGCCCTCGACCACCTGGGCGGAGAACTCGCTCAGGCCCGAGACGCCGGCCTGGACCTTGCCGCCGAGGATCGCCGTGGTCGCCTCGCCGCCGCCGCTGTAGGGGACGTAGTTCACCTCGGCGGGGTCGACGCCGTAGTACTTGGCGAGCAGACCGACGTAGATGTGGTCGGCGCTACCGGCGGAGCCGCCCGCGATGGAGACGGACTTCGGGTTGTCCTTGATCGCCTTGAACAGGTCCTCCACGGACTTGTAGGGCGAGTCCTTCGGCGTGACGATGACCTCGTACTCGCCCATGAGGCGGGCGAGCGGGGTGAGGTTGTCGAGCGTGACGTTGGTGCCGTTGCTGATGATGCCGCTCATCATGGCGAGCCCCGAGGCTATCCAGAGGTCCTCCTTGCCCTTCTGGGGCGCGACCTGCGCGAGGGCGACGGTGCCGGAGGCCCCCGGAACGTTCTTCACCTCCGGCGACTTCGCGAGTTTGGCGGATCTCAGCGCTTCCTGGGTCGCGCGGGACGCCTGGTCCCAGCCGCTGCCGGGCGCCGCGGGCGCGATGATCTCCAGGCGGTTGATCGCCTGGGCCTCTCCGTCCTTCTTGTCACCCGAGGAGTCGCTGCAAGCGCTCAGGGAAGTGACGGCGACCACGGCGATGGCGACGGCAACGCGGGTGTTCTTCATTGAGACGACCTTGTCTCTCGACTGGGGAGGGTGGGCTCTCTTGAGAGACGGAATGTATACACGCCAAGGGGTGTCCACAAGAGTTCTCTTCACTTTGCGCCCCGCTCGTGACCAAGCGCCTCAGCCGTGTATACACTCCGGCTCATGCCGACCCCATCCCCCACCGCCGCAGGACGTGCGTACGCACAGCTGCGGTCGGAGATCCTCGACGGCGACCTGCCCCCCGGCGCTCCCCTCTTAGAAGTGGAGCAGTCCGAGCGGCTCGGGGTGTCCCGCACACCGGTCCGCGAAGCACTGAGCAGGCTGGTCGCGGAGGGGCTCGTCGAGCCGTCCGGCAAACGCGGCGTCGTGGTCACCCAGGTCAACGACCGTGATGTGCGCAGCCTGTTCGAGTTGCGCGCCTGCCTGGAGGCCCAGGCCGCCCAACTCGCCGCCGCCCGCGGCGAATCCGCGATCTTCGCCGCCTTCGAGGACAGCTTCGCGCGGTGGAACGCCGTCCTACGGGGACCCGCCGTCTCCGACGAACAGGTGAGCGACTACTTCGCGCTCATCCGGAGCTTCGACGAGGCCGTCAACCAGGCGACGGACAACTCGTTCCTCATCGACGCGATGGAGAACCTACGGACCCACGTCGCCCGGGTGCGGCGCATGGCCGGCCACTCCCAGGCCAGGCTCGAAGCCTCCGCCGCGGAGCACGCGCTCATCGCGCGGGCCATCTCCCGCGGTGACGCCGCGCTCGCCCGCCACGCCACGCACGTCCATCTGCACAACGGCGTGGAGCACTTCCGCCAGTCCTGGCGTCCCGCCGAGCGGGACGCGTTCGAGGAGCACCATCCCACCAGCACAACGGAGAAACCCCGATGAACAACCATTCCCTCAGGTCCCACCGCAGCGAGGAGAACCTCCCGCGCGAGGAGCAACTGGCCTGGAAAATGGCGCAGGTTGCCACCGACCCGGTCGAAGTCACCGACCCCGTGGTCGAGATGATCGTCAACCGCGTCATCGACAACGCGGCGGTGGCCGCCGCCTCCATAGGACGCTCGGCCCCCTCCTCGGCGCGTGCCCAGGCGCTGTCGCACGCACCGAGCCGCGGCGGCGCGGGCGCCACGGTCTTCGGCCTGGGCCCCGACGTGCGCACCAGCCCCGAGTGGGCGGCGTACGCCAACGGGGTCGCCGTCCGTGAACTCGACTACCACGACACCTTCTTGGCCGCCGACTACTCCCACCCCGGCGACAACGTCCCGCCGGTCCTCGCGGTGGCCCAGCACACCGGCATGGACGGACAGGCGCTGGTCCGCGGCATCGCGACCGGCTACGAGTTGCAGATCGACCTGGTGCGCGCCATCAGCCTGCACCGGCACAAGATCGACCACATCGCGCACCTCGGCCCGTCGGCCGCGGCCGGCATCGGCACCCTGCTCGGCCTGTCCACCGAGGTGGTCTACCAGGCCGTCGGTCAGGCCCTGCACACCACCACCACGACCCGGCAGTCCCGCAAGGGCGAGATCTCCTCCTGGAAGGCGTACGCGCCCGGCTTCGCGGGCAAGCTCGCGGTCGAGGCGGTGGACCGGGCGATGCGCGGCGAGACCAGCCCGGCGCCGATCTACGAGGGCGAGGACGGGGTCATCGCCTGGCTGCTCGACGGACCGGAGGGTCGCTACGAGGTGCCGCTGCCCGCTCCGGGGGAGGCCAAGGAAGCCATCCTGCTCAGTTACACGAAGGAGCACTCGGCCGAGTACCAGGCCCAGGCGTGGATCGACCTGGCCCGCAAACTGCTCCGGGAGCACCCCGAGGTGGCCGACCCGGCGAAGGTCGAATCCCTCGTCGTGCATACATCCCACCACACGCACTACGTCATCGGGTCGGGCGCGAACGACCCGCAGAAGTACGACCCGTACGCCTCGCGCGAGACGCTGGACCACTCCCTGCCCTACATCCTCGCCGTCGCCCTACAGGACGGGCGCTGGCACCACGTGGACTCGTACGCCCCCGAGCGGGCCGCGCGCCCCGACACGGTCGCCCTGTGGCAGAAGATCACCACCGTCGAGGACCCGGTGTGGACGGAGCGGTACCACGCGGGCGGCGACAGCCAGTCCTACGGCGGTCGCATCGTCGTGACGCTGGTCGACGGACGCACCGTCGAGGACGAGATCGCCGTCGCGGACGCGCACCCCGCCGGTGCCCGTCCCTTCGGCCGGGAGGACTACGTCGAGAAGTTCCGCACCCTGGCGACGCCCGTCCTCGGGGAGGTCGAGGTGAAGCGGTTCCTCGACCTGGCGCTGCGACTGCCGGAACTGGGTGCGGACGAGGTCCGCGACCTGACCTTCGTCGCCGGGGCGGGGCAGTTGCCGCCCGCCGGCCTCCCCGGAATCTTCTGAGGAGCCGTCGATGCTCTACACGAAGCGAACCGATGCGGAGGTCCGCCGGGCCTTCCGCGCACGGCTGGCCTCCGGTGAACTGCTCCGGCTGCCCGGCGCCTTCAACCCCCTGTCGGCGCGGCTGATCGAGCGCCGTGGATTCGACGGCGTCTACGTGTCGGGGGCGGTGCTCAGCGCCGAGCTGGGGCTGCCCGACATCGGGCTGACGACGCTCACCGAGGTCGCCGGCCGCACCCGCCAGATCACCCGGGTCACGGACCTGCCCACGCTCGCCGACGCCGACACCGGCTTCGGGGAACCGATGAACGTCGCCCGCACCGTCCAGGAACTCGAAGACGCCGGCCTCGCGGGTCTGCACATCGAGGACCAGGTGAACCCCAAGCGCTGCGGTCACCTCGACGGCAAGCAGGTCGTGGACGCGGCCAGCGCGATGCGACGGGTCAGGGCCGCCGTCGACGCCCGGCGCGACCCCGACTTCCTCATCATGGCGCGCACCGACGTACGGGCGGTCGAGGGTCTGGAGGCGACGGTCGAGCGGGCGCGCCAACTGGTGGACGCCGGTGCGGACGCGATCTTCCCGGAGGCGCTGCGCACCCTGGACGAGTTCGCCCGGGTGCGCGCGGCGGTCGACGTGCCGATCCTCGCGAACATGACCGAGTTCGGCAAGAGCGAACTGTTCACCGTCGACCAGCTCAGGGACGTCGGGGTCAACATCGTGATCTGGCCCGTCTCGCTGCTGCGGCTGGCCATGGGAGCGGCGGACCGCGGTCTGCACACCCTGCTCGACCAGGGGTCGCTGACCAGCCGACTCGACGAGATGCAACACCGTCGGGAGCTGTACGACCTCGTGGACTACGAGGGCTACAGCCACTTCGACTCCTCCGTCTTCGACTTCCGCTTGGAAGGCGACTGACGGATCGGGGCATGCAGGGGGAGCGGGAAGCTGCGGCGCAGCATCGCGTCGAAGGCGGCGTCGGGCAGCAGCCGGCGCGCGGTCATCACCGTCCGGGCCACGGTGCCGATCGCGTAGCGGGCCCGGGGGCGCGCCGTGGTGGCGGCGCGGACGATGGTCCTGGTCGCCGTTTCGACGGGGACCGCGCCGCCCCGGCGGGTGAACGTCTTGTGGGCGTACATGTCGGCGAGTTCCGCGCGGAAGGTCCCGTACGGGTCGTGGTCGGCGGGGCCGTGCATGGTGGTGACGGCCGTGCCGGCGAAGTCCGTGAGGGTGGGGCCCGGCTGGACGACGACGACCTTGATCCCGAAGGGGGCGACCTCCAGGCGCAGCGAGTCGCTGAGGGCTTCCACGGCGTGTTTGGTCGCGTGGTAGAAACCTCCGCCCGGCGGGGAGAACCGTCCGCCCATGGAGGAGATGTTGACGATCCGCCCGCTGCCGGCGGCCCGCATGGCGGGCAGGACCAGTTGCACGAGGCGGACCGCCCCGAAGACGTTGGTCTCGAACTGGGCCCGGACCTCTTCGGGGCCGGCGAGCTCGACGGGGAGGTGGAGTCCGTAGGCGGCGTTGTTGACCAGGACGCCGACCGCGCCGTGTTCCTCCTCCACCCGGGTCACGGCGGCGGCCATCGACTGCTCGTCGGTGACGTCCAGCGCCAGGGTGGTGATGCCCTCGGCCGCGAGTGCGGCGAGGTCGTCGGGGCGGCGGGCGGTGGCGTAGACGGGGTGGCCCTTGCGGTGCAGGGCGAGGGCGGTCTGCCGGCCCATGCCGGAGGAGCAGCCGGTGATGAGGGCGGGGGCGAGTGCGGTCACGGTTCACGGCTTCCGGTGCAGGAGGTCCCAGACGGCGGATTCGGCGTCGGCGAGGGCCTCGGGGGGCAGATCGGTGACGGGCAGGGGGCGGATGCTCTTCAGCAGACCGCCGAACGCGCCGAGGGCGAGCGCGACGAGCACGGGGGCGGCACCCTCGCGGATCGCGCCCGTGCGCTGGCCCCGTTCGATGAAGTCCGCGGCGAAGGCGTCGATCTCGGCGGCCACCGCACGGCTCTCGGCGTCGAGGAAGGTGTCGTGCTGCTGGTGGTCCAGGAAGGCGAAGGCCGCCGGGTTGGCCCCGGCGAAGCGGACGAAGCCCCGCCAGACCTGCGCGAACTCCTCCCGGGGTGAGGCGGCGCGCTGCGCGGTGACCGCGTGCAGCTCGGCGAGCAGGCCTCCCTTGGCGTGCCGGAACACGGCGTTGCCGAGGGCCTCCTTGCTGGGGTAGTAGCGGTAGATGCTCCCCACGCCGATCTGCGCGTGCTGCGCCACGGCGGGCATCTGCGTGCCCTCGTAGGTGCGTTCGGCGAAGAGGACGAGGGCGGAGTCGAGGAGTCGGGAGGCGAGGTCAGGGGAAGGACGGGGCACGGAATGAATATTCATTCCGTGCGGGGCGACTGTCAAGGGCCCGGGGCGACGCACCCCGGGGCCCGACCGCGCGACGGCCCTACCGCCAACCGGCCGGGGCGCCGGACCACCGGCCCGCGTCCCGACCCGTGTCCTACGTGGTCGGACGGTCCACGGTGAAGAGCAGGCAGCCGTACTCCACGGCCCTGACGTGCACCTGCACGACCGCCGGATCGGCGAACGCCTCGTCCAGCGCCACGTCGAAACCCCGGGTGTCGTCCTCGGGGACCTCCAGGAGCCGCCCGCCGACGATCCGACCCCCGGCGTCGTAGCGGCGCAGGGTGCGCAGCACCCCGGGGCGGGCGAAGGGGTAGCCGACGGCCCCGGCCGCCGGGCCGCCGCACTCCTCGGCGTGGATGAAGACGGGGCCCTGCTCGTCGTACGCCCCCGGGGACGCCCCGCGCTCGGCGGCCCAGCGGCGCAGCGGCGCGTACGCCACCAGGGCGATCGACTCGCCGGCGCGGCTGCGGCGCAGACAGCAGCGCAGCGGGGCGCCGCCCTCCGGATCGACGTGGCCGGCGCAGGGGCGGCCCGCGTCGTCGGTGGTCCGCAGCCGGGCGAGCGCGGCCGGGTCGATGGGCCCGGGTCGGTATCGGAGCTCGGTGATCGTCATGACCCCAGCGTGCCGTGGGTACGGGCACCTTCCCGGCGGATTTCGGACGTCGTGGCCGGCCCGGGCGGCAGCCGGATATCCCCGGGCGGGTGGTCCGAAAGCCGTGGAAGGATGACGGGAAACGTCACGAATCGTCATGCGACCTAGGAGATGACCGCGTGCCTGGCACGAATCTGACTCGTGAGGAAGCGCAGCGCCGCGCCTCCCTGCTCACCGTGGACTCGTACGGGATCGACCTCGATCTCAGCGGCGCGCAGGAGGGCGGCACCTACCGCTCGGTGACCACCGTCCGCTTCGACAGCTCCGAGGCGGGGGCCGGGTCCTTCATCGACCTGGTCGCCCCCACGGTGCACGAGGTGGTCCTGAACGGCACCGCCCTCGACCCGGCGACCGTCTTCGCGGACTCGCGGATCGCGCTGCCGGGCCTGCTGGCCGGGCGCAACGAGCTGCGGGTGGTCGCGGACTGCGCGTACACGAACACCGGCGAGGGCCTGCACCGCTTCGTCGACCCGGTGGACCAGCAGGCCTATCTGTACACGCAGTTCGAGGTGCCGGACGCGCGCCGGGTGTTCGCGTCGTTCGAGCAGCCGGACCTCAAGGCCACCTTCCAGTTCACCGTGAAGGCGCCCACCGGGTGGACGGTGATCTCCAACTCGCCGACCCCGGAACCCAAGGACGACGTCTGGGCCTTCGAGCCGACGCCGCGGATCTCCACGTACATCACGGCCCTGATCGTCGGCCCGTACCACTCGGTGCACAGCGTGTACGAGAAGGACGGGCAGTCCGTGCCGCTGGGCATCTACTGCCGTCCGTCGCTGGCCGAGTTCCTGGACTCGGACGCGATCTTCGAGGTCACCCGGCAGGGCTTCGACTGGTTCCAGGAGAAGTTCGACTACGCCTACCCCTTCGCCAAGTACGACCAGCTGTTCGTGCCGGAGTTCAACGCGGGCGCGATGGAGAACGCGGGCGCGGTGACCATCCGCGACCAGTACGTGTTCCGGTCGAAGGTGACGGACGCGGCGTACGAGGTGCGCGCGGAGACGATCCTCCACGAGCTGGCGCACATGTGGTTCGGCGACCTGGTCACCATGGAGTGGTGGAACGACCTGTGGCTGAACGAGTCCTTCGCCACGTACACCTCCATCGCCTGCCAGGCGGACGCGCCCGGTTCGCGCTGGCCGCACTCGTGGACCACGTTCGCGAACTCGATGAAGACCTGGGCGTACCGCCAGGACCAGCTGCCGTCGACGCACCCGATCATGGCCGAGATCCGTGACCTGGACGACGTCCTCGTCAACTTCGACGGGATCACCTACGCCAAGGGCGCGTCCGTCCTCAAGCAGCTCGTCGCGTACGTCGGCAGGGACGAGTTCTTCAAGGGCGTGCAGCAGTACTTCAAGCAGCACGCCTTCGGCAACACGCGCCTGTCCGACCTGCTGGGCGCGCTGGAGGAGACCTCCGGGCGGGACCTGAAGAACTGGTCGAAGCTGTGGCTGGAGACGGCCGGCATCAACGTCCTGCGCCCCGAGATCGAGACCGACGCGGACGGCGTCATCACCTCCTTCGCGGTCCGGCAGGAGGCGCCCGCGCTGCCCGCCGGCGCGAAGGGCGAGCCGACGCTGCGCCCGCACCGCATCGCCATCGGCCTGTACGCGCCGGACGCCGCGGGGAAGTTGGTGCGCGGCGAGCGGATCGAGCTGGACGTGGACGGCGAGCTGACCCCCGTACCGCAGCTCGTGGGCACCGCACGGCCCGCGGTAGTCCTCCTCAACGACGACGACCTGTCGTACGCGAAGGTCCGCCTGGACGAGGAGTCGCTGGCGTACGTCACCGGGCACCTGGGCGACTTCGCCGACTCGCTGCCGCGCGCCCTGTGCTGGGCCTCGGCCTGGGACATGACCCGGGACGCCGAGCTGCCGACCCGGGAGTACCTGGAGCTGGTGCTGTCCGGCATCGCCAAGGAGTCCGACATCGGCGTCGTCCAGTCGCTCCAGCGGCAGGCGAAGCTCGCCCTGGACCTGTACGCGGCGCCCGGCTGGCGGGAGGCCGGGCTCACCCGGTGGACCGAGGCGACGCTGGCGCACCTGCGGGCGGCCGAGGCCGGCAGTGACCACCAGTTGGCGTGGGCGCGGGCGTTCGCGGCGACCGCGCGCACCCCCGAGCAGCTGGACCTGCTCGACGCGCTCCTGGACGGCACCCAGACGATCGAGGGCCTCGCCGTCGACACGGAGCTGCGGTGGGCGCTGGTGCAGCGGCTCGCGGCGGTCGGCCGGTTCGACGAGACGGAGATCGCCGGCGAGTACGAGCGGGACCGCACGGCGGCGGGCGAGCGTCATGCGGCGACCGCGCGGGCCGCCCGGCCGACCGCCGAGGCGAAGGCCGAGGCGTGGGCCTCCGTCGTGGAGTCCGACGCGCTGCCGAACGCGGTGCAGGAGGCCGTGATCGGCGGGTTCGTGCAGACGGACCAGCGGGAGCTGCTGGAGCCCTACACGGCGAAGTACTTCGAGGCGATCGCCGGGGTGTGGGAGGCACGGTCCCACGAGATGGCCCAGCAGGTCGCGGTGGGTCTGTACCCGGCGCTCCAGGTCTCCGCGGGGACCGTCGACGCGACGGACGCGTGGGTGTCGGCCGCGCGGCCCGGGGCGGGGCTCGCGCGGCTCGTGTCCGAG
The DNA here is from genome assembly GCF_042732055.1 of Streptomyces sp. NPDC059816. NCBI lineage: Bacteria > Bacillati > Actinomycetota > Actinomycetes > Kitasatosporales > Streptomycetaceae > Streptomyces > Streptomyces sp. NPDC059816. Next base: position 380,421 of record NZ_JBHWIQ010000004.1, on the reverse strand, counting down.
GCGCGGTCCGGGGTGGAGCGGGCGTTGCGTGCGCAGGTCGCGGACGGGGCGGCCGGCTGACAGCGCGCCTGGGGGTGCGGGGGGTTGGGCCTCCGCACCCCCGGGGTTTCCTCGTACGGTGCGTTGTCCCGTGCGGGTGCGTGGGGGTTGCTCGCGCCGTTCCCCGCGCCCCCTTCGGAGCGGCCCGCCGGGGGTGCTTTGTCCCGTGCGGTGCGCTGGGGGACTGCGCAGTTCCCCGCGCCCTTCGGGGGCGGTCAGCTGGCGGTGCGCTGTTCTGTGGGGTGCGCTGCCGTGCTACTCGCGCAGGACGCCGAACACCATGGACCAGGTGAGGATCGAGTGAAGGGACACGACCCAAAGCTCCGCCGAGTCAACCAGTGGCGACGTCAGGCGAGGGTGGCGTCCAGGTGCTGCTGGACCGGTTCGAACAGTCCGTACGGAACGTACTGGGGGATGTCTGAGTGGGCGACCCAGGCGAGTTCGTCCAACTCTTCGGTGTCAGCGACGTGCGCGGTGCCGCTGACCACTTCGCAGGCGGTGTAGGACATCAGTCGACCGGTCGCCGGGTGGACGCGCTCGCCGAGCAGCTTGAGGGCGTTTACCTTCAGCCCGGTCTCTTCGTGGGTCTCCCGTACGGCAGCGTTCTCCCGCGATTCACCGGGCTCGACCTCCCCGGCGGGAAACTGCCAGGAGAGTTGGCCCTCACTGACCCGACGCCGCACCATCAGCACTCGGCTGTCGTGTACGACGATGGCCGCGGCGATCCCGGGCCGCTCGTCAGCGTTCTGCTGTGTCACGTCTGCTCCTCCAGGATGGCCAGGATGGGTGGGAAGATCGTATCGACGGGGATGAAGCGGGTCACCGATTTTCTGGGCACCCACATCACATCGATGTTCTCGACGGTGTCGCTGTTGGTGGCTTCACCTGCGAGGTACTCGCACAGGAAGTACTCGCAGAGCACGCCGGTCACGGGGTGCAGCCGGGTTCCGAGCTGCTGCCTGATCGCGCAGTGGACACCGGTCTCATCCAGCGTTTCCCGCACGGTGGCCGTCTCGGCCTTCGCCCCGGGCTTGATCACACCGGCCGGAAACTGCCAGGTGATGCCCGTCGCATCATCATCCCGGCGGCAGACCAGCAGGACGCTGTCCTCGCGAGTGACCACAGCGATGGCGACACGAAGGGCTTGAGCGCCAACCGTCCCCGCACCGGCCCCGTCGCCGCTCCTGCCTGCGGCCAGCAGCGAGAAGCGCTGTCTGGCCGACGGCGGGGCCTGCTCGTGGACCGTGTCGAGAAGCTGCTGCATTTCTCTGCGGGGCACAACAGCTGGATCGGAGTGCCAGGTGGCGACCGTTCTGACGGCCACACCGAGCTGGGCGGCGAACTGTTCATTGGTGAGACGCAGAGCGGACTGCAACTGGCAGGCGTAGTGACCGTTCCACACCTTGATCACGTCCACCTTCGCCCCTCCGTCGCCGTTGCACTCGGTGCGGGACTCGCGCGCCGAAGATGCACTGTCACTGCACTGGCACTTCATGGTCGTACCGACAGCGCCTGGGGAGAATCAATGCCATCGAGTCCACGGTGCCATCCGGTGGACCGACCCGGTGCCTGAAGCGGCCACGCGCGGAGTTGGTACAGGTGCTGAACGAGCCCAGGAAGATCTTAGGTGAGGTTCAACAGCGGATAGGGAAGACGGAGAACTTGGCTCGTACGCCATCCCTTCGGTGCTGTCCAGCAGCGTTCCCCCGTTTCGTCAGTTCGGGGGAACGACCGGCCGTCCGAGCCGCTGGTTCTGCGCCGGTAACCTCGGCACATGACGGCTGAGCGACCGTCATGTCAGCTTGCCAGTAAGGCGAAAGGGAACAAATGGCCGAGGATCAAGCACAGACCGCCGAGCGCACGCTCGTCCTGCTCAAGCCCGACGCGCTGGTGCGCGGCCTGGCCGGCAGGATCATCTCGCGCTTCGAAGACGCGGCGCTGAAGGTCGTCGGCGTCAAGATGAAGCAGATGGACGCAGAGTTCACCCGGCGCCACTACTTCGACCTCGAAGAGCGGCTGGGCTCGGAGGTCTACAGCGTCACCTCGACGTTCATGCAGCAGGGGCCGGTCATTGCCCTGGTGCTGGAAGGGTTCGACGCCATCGCCACCGTGCGGAAGATCGTCGGCAGTACGTACCCGAACCAGGCTCCGGCCGGCACGGTGCGCGGCGACTTCTCCCACTACAGCTCTGCGGCCAGCATCGCGTCCGGAAAGGCCGTGGCCAACCTCGTGCACGCCTCCGGCAACCGGGATGAGGCGAAGCAGGAAGTCGAGCTGTGGTTCGAGAAGGAGGAACTGCAGGACTATCGGACGCTGGCCGAGATCTACACCTATTAGCGGTGGTTCACGGCGTCACTGCGGGGGCGCCTGCGCGTTGATCACTACTGGGGTAGAACCGTCTGATTCGAGAGGGCATCATGACCAACCAGACCCGCCTGGCCTCTGCCGAGGAGCTGGAGTCGATCTTCCAGCGTGAGCTGGCCACCGATCGGTGGGCGGCGGCCGAGACCTCGTACGCGATGGCGGTTCGCCATCGCGACTTGGGGGACTGGCCTGCCTCCCGTGAATGGGTAGAGCAGTGCCTCCGACTGCTGGAGGGTTTCCCCAGCGAGACGGAGGAGCAGGTGGCCGCGACCCGGACGTCCGTGGGAGGAGTTCCGCTGCCGACCTACCTGCACTCGGGTGTGGTGAAGGGGCGCTTCGGCGACCTGACCTGACCCCGTCCGATGTTCCACCTTGGGTGATGCGGCTGCGGTCCCGGACGGCCGCATCACCCTCCCTGATCACCAATTCCACACGCGCTGTCGAAACCGAACGGGCCTCTGCGGCCCTGATTCGGCCGGCACCTCCATGCCCAAACCGAGGAGACAAACACTCCATGGCAGTCGAGATCGAGATGCGCGCCCGCTTCGACAAGGAAGCCCATGACCGACTCGTCGCCCGTCTCAAAGAGGGCGGCGAGGACCTTGGGCAGGACGACAAGCACATCTACTTCTATGTCCTCCCCGACCAGCTCTTGAAGGTCACTGACAACACCGCGGTCGGGACCGCCAAGATCACCCTCAAGGGGAGCAGGATCGGCCGGGGCGTTGCCTTCGAGGAGACCGAATTCGCCATCGCGCCCGCCGACGTGGCTGCAGCGGTGAAGGTGTTCAACGCGCTCGGCTTCGATACCGCGATGCACGAGGCATTCAATCTGCGCCACAACTTCCGCTTCGGCGGGGTGGAGATCGCGGTCAAGTGGAGCGAAGCATGGGGGTACCACGCCGAGTTCGAACTGCTGCTGGATGACGGTGCGCCCGACGCGGCTCGTACCGAGGCAGCGGCGCGGATTGCCGATGTCGCCGCCGAGCTGGGCGTGGCGCTGATGACCGAGCAGGAGCTGGCCGACTTCACGGCCGCCTTCGAGGCCGCCGAGAGGGAGCGCAAGGAGCGGGAGCAGCAGGCAGCGCCCCTCCGGTAGGAGCACGTCACAGCTGTAGACCACCAAAGGGGGTGGGCACGGATGAGCACGACCTCAGCGACCGCGAGCCTGGTCGACCTGGCGGCCCAGGGACGATTGCCGCTCCACCAGTACATGGACCGGGCAACCATCGACTGGATCAGGGAACACCGTCCCGACCTCAGCTCGGTACCAAGCATCACCCTTCGGCCGGCCTCGAAAGAACTCCTTCGGCAGGGGGCGTTACCGGCCAGATGGCTGGCCGAGCCGCATGTGTACGAATCGATCCACGGCATCAGACACAGCATGCGGGTGACTGCGCTCGCCGCCCTGCTGGCCGAGGAGCAGGGCTTGGACGACGAAGACACCGTTACTGCGGTGGTGGCCGCCGCTGTCCATGACTGGCAGCGGCTACATGACAAGGACGACCGCGGCCACGGTGCACGTGCCGCCCTGTGGCTGGCGGCGAACGCGGACACCGTGTGGGGCCACTTCGGCCTCACCGCCGTACCGAGCCGGATCGTGCGGGCGGCCACGGCCGTCCGGCTGCACGATGTGCCGTACGACGCCTTCAGCGCCGACGATCGGACCGACCACCAGCGCGCCGAGCACATCTGCGACGTGGTCAAGGCCGCCGACGCTCTCGACCGCTACCGCCTGCCGAAGCTCACCTGGTGGCCCGACGCCCGGCACGTACGGGTACCCGCCTTCGAGCAGTTCAGGGCCCTCGCCTTCGAGCTCATGGTCATCTCCGAAACGGCACACCTGGCCGGTGCCAGCGGAACCGAGTCCGTCCGGTACGCGCTGGCGGAAACAGGGCTGGTGTGACCTGTGGACTTCCTCGACGCCTATCACCTGTGGGCCGACGCTCACGCGTTCTTCGACTCCGCGCTCGTCCCCAGCTCGGCACACATCAGCGATCCGCTGGCGGCGCAGGCCGACGCCTGGGACAAGCGGCTGGCCGAGCAGACGCCCAACGGCAGGCTGCTGCGTCAGAACGCCCTTTTCGATGCCCTCAGCGGCAAGGGCAAGCTGCACCTGCTCCACGTCACGCACGCCCTGGAGGAGATCAGCCGCCAGGGAGTGCTGTACCCGTCCGGCGGCTGCCTCGTCGGAAGCATCTACTGCGCACCGCTCACCGAGACCGGCCAGGGCTTCCGCATGCACAATCTAGCCTCCTACGTCCTCACCAAGGAGGCGCCGACCTTCCTGGCCAAGCTCGGCGTCACCGACCGCATCCCCACTCCCCTGATCTTCCAGATCGATCCGCCGCCGCAGGCGTACCAAGGACTCGCAGGAGTGGACTATCTGCGACTGGGCCTCATCCACCTGCGGATCTACAGCCACCTCGAATACCTGCTGAGCAAGACCGAACGCCACCACCTGCGCGAGACCGTCGTCAGCCGCGTCAAGAACTCGGCCGCCTTCCTCGCCACAGCCGCCTCCGTGGCCCACCAGGGGACGCGCGTCGCCCCCGAGCTGTTCTTCCGCCAGCTCGACGAGACCATCCCGCGCCTGCCGATCCTCGGCTACCTGTACTTCGAGGCGGTAGCGGAGTACCTGATGCTCCACTCGACGTCACGGCACACTCAGCGGCTGGCCGAACTCGGAGAGCTCAACAACTGGCTCTACAAGGAAATGCTCTTCGCCTCCTTCCCCGCCATGGCAGGGAAGTTCGATCTGGCGAAGTTCCGCCCCCGCCCCGAACAGCTCGCCACGCTCCTACATCAGGTCGACCCGACCATCGACGCGGACCATGCGAGCACCTATCTGGTCGAGCGGATCAGCTACCTTGTCGCCGCCCGGCTCCTCGCCCTCGGCGAGGCACCCGACGGCTGGCACCGCACACGCTGGGAATTCGACGACCTGGCCACCCCGCTCGGGCCTCTCCTCGGTCACCTCATCCACCGGGAGCTGCGCACCTTCGGCCGCTATCCGGACTTCTACTTCTACTTCGACCAGTACAAGGCGCTGCAAGCCTGGAACTACTGGAACCACATGGACATCGTCGCGCCGTTCAACGGCACGATGCCCAAAGGCGAGATCGGTATCAATCCCGCCTACCCCAACCTCGACTACCGCGTATGGCGGGCCGAGCAGGACGACGCCGGCCGCCTCCACCCGACCGAGCAGCTCTCGCTGACGATCGCCCCGCGACTGGTGGACATCAAGTACACCCTGATGCGCAACAACCAGTGGGCCCCACCGGCCCCTAGCGCTGTCTAACCAGCGCCACCCTCTGCGGACACGTTCCCCGCCCCTGAACAGCCTCACGCGTAGGAGACCCCGCGATGAGCTACATCCCCATGCCCTCCACCGACCTCCTCAGCAAGCAGATCGCCGCCGTCCTGGCCGAACCCACGACGACCCACGGCCTGGCCCGCACCTTGCGCACGGCGGCCAAGGAGCTTGTTCTCCACCGCTACCACCACGCCAGCCAGCGTGCCTGGCCCAGCGGCCGTATCGACGAGAAGCCCGCCCGTGTCCAGATCGGAGGAGGAACCCACCTCGCCGACGGCTTCTACAACATCGACCTCGTCCCGCCGGCCGATCTCCTCTGGGACATCCGCGAAGGCATCCCCCTGCACGACGACACGGTGAACCTGATCTTCTCCGAGCATTTCCTGGAGCACATCGACTATCCCCGCTCCGCCAAGAACTACGTCCACGAAGCCCACCGGGTACTCGCACCGGGCGGCCGGATCATCACCGGCGTCCCCGACGCCGGATTCGTCCTGAACCAGTACCCCGGGCCACTACGCGAGGCCGACAAGATGATCAGCCGCTGGTACGGCAAACGGAACTGCCTCGGGGATATCAACACCTACCTCGACCTCGTCAACCTGGTCTTCCGCGACCAGGACGACGACCTCAAGTACACCCCGCACCTGTGGGCCTACGACCACGAAAAGCTGATCCAGCTCTTCACCGAGGCGGGCTTCACGACCGTCGAGCCCTGGACCTTCGACCCTGCCCTGGCCAACCCCAAGCGCCGGTGGGGCAGCGTCTACGCCATCGCGACGAAATAGCGATCTTGTCTTCGTCTCGGGTGGTGGGCGCGACTTTGTCCCTGACGGTGCGCCTGCCAAGGGTGCCGTGTTCCGCGCGGTGCGCTGTGGTTGCCCGCGCAGTTCCCTATGCCCCCTTCGAGTGCGCTTCCCTGCGGGGCGGCGGTTCGGCGCGGGTACGCTGTGCGTTCGCGCGGTTCCCCGCGCCCCTATCGCTCCCCCGCTACGCGCCCGCGACCAGCGCCCGCACGGCGCGTTCCGCCGCGGCTTCGCGGGCCTCCGGGGTCAGCGCCTGGAGCAGGGGCAGGATCACCAGGTACTTCGCGGTCTTTTCGAGTGCGGCGAAGGCGCTGGCCGCTCGGGGGTCCGCAGCGAGTGCCGCCGCCAGCTCTTCGGGCACGTCCGCTGTCGACTGCGGTGCGTACGCTGCGGCCCAGCGTCCGTCCGCCTGCGCCTTGCGCACCTGGGCCAAGCCCGGCTCGCGCATCCGACCGGCGGCGGCCAGCACGGTCACCTTGTCGACGTTGACCTGCGACCACAGGCTCCTGGGGCGCCGCGGCACGTACTTCTGTAGGTAGGACGACGCATCGAGCGACCTCCGCTGACCGGAGATCCAGCCCCAGCACAGGCCCACGTCGACCAGCTCGTCGGACGTCACGGACGCGATCCCGGAGCCCTTCTTGGCGACCTTGACCCACACGCCTTCGTGCCGCGCGTGGTGCGTCCCCAGCCAGCCGTCGAACGCCTCGTCGTCCACGAACGCCACGACCTCGACACCATCGATCTCGTCCATCGCCCCATGCTAAGCGGCGCGGGTCAGCCGTCCGCGTCGTGGTTCGCGGTGCACGTTCCCGGGGTGTTCACGTGGCGGGGGCAGACCCGGTGCGTGACGAAGTTCGCGCCGCTCTGGCTGCCGTACCCGATCACCACGGGAGCCGCGGTCCAGCAACCGCAGAGGCAACAGTGCGCACCGGACTCGGCGGGCGGCCCGCCGAGCAGCGCGTCACGTGTCACTACGTCTCCACCCCGGGGAACGTGCGCGGGTCCACGTCCTGCGGCGGGTCCCACTGCACCGTCTCGAACAGCGCCCGGTCGAACCGACGATGACCCGTCTCCCGGAAGTGCAACTCGGCCCACCGCAACGAACCCTCGTCCGACCGACTCTCCGGCCCCGGCGGCGGAACCGCACCACACGACGGCGACCCCGACACGCACTGCACATACGCACGCGCCCCCCAGAAGTCCAACCGCCTCAACGTCCACTCGATGTGACGAAACCTCCGACTCACCGCAGCCCACCACCCCGACTGCTGCGTACGTTCGACTCCACCAGCGCGGGCCGGAGCCGGTCCACGACCGTCGCCACACGCACGTCCTCACGACACACGTGCCACTCCAGGCCCCCACGCGGCGGACGGAGGTACACCGGACCCCACGTCACATCCATGACCACCCCCACGACACCCCGCACGGTGTCGAACGCGAGGTCACCGACCCGGAGTTCGTCAATAGACACGAAAGCGACTCCTCTTCGTAGCGACTCTGCTACCAGGAGTGCTCAGCGTGACCTAGGGTGGCTAGGTCTTCAACTTGCGGAATCTGCTTGGGGAATGGTGAAACACCTTGAACCGTAAAGAGCTTGACCCTGACCAGTCGCCTAATGCCCTGTTCGGGCAACGGTTGCGCATGCTGCGGGATGAACGTGGGTGGACGCAGGACGAGCTAGCTAAGCAGCTTCGGTGCTCCGGAACGCATATCTCTGCCGTGGAAACTGGCCGTCGATCCCCAACTCCCCATTTTGCTCGGAACGCTGACAGAATCTTGGGGACTGGCAACAGGTTCGAACAACTGAGCCAACGCGCACGTCAGACGGCGATCCTGGATGGGTTCCCCCAGTTCGTCGTCCACGAAGAGCGCGCGATCGAGATCAGGCTGTTTGAGCTGGGGATTGTGCCCGGGCTGCTCCAGACGCCCGAGTATGCAGCGGCCATTGCCTCCGGTGCCGTGCAACGAGGAGCGATCACCGAGCAACAAGCAGAAGAGCGACTGTCACTCTTGGCTCGGCGGCAAGCCTCACTAGAGCGCAGCCCGGCACCGATGGTCCACGCCGTGCTGGACGAGAGCTGCATCCGCAGGCCAGTCGGCGGACCCAAAGTCATGGCGGCGCAGTTGCGCCGCCTGGAGGAGTTCGCCGCGCTACCTTCCACGATCTTCCAAGTGGCCCCGTACGAACTCGGTGAACGACGAGCGTTCGATCTTCCGCTCTACATCCTGACCATGCGGAACCTCTCCGTCTTGTCGTACGCAGAGTCAGCGCATCAGGGCCATCTGGAGCGTGGCACCCAGTCCGTACTGAACTTGCTCACGGCATACCATCAGTTGCAGGCCGAATCGCTCGCCCAGGCGGCATCGGTTGACATGATCAACCAATTACGAAAGGGCACCCCGTGACGACCGAATCCCCCTGCTGGTTCACGTCCTCGTACAGCAGCAACGGCGGCGCCTGCATCGAGGTTGCCGCCAACCTCGCGTACTCGAACGGCACCGTCCCCGTCCGCGACTCCAAGGACCCCAGCGGACCCATACTCCACCTCCCCGCCCACGCCTTCACCGCCTTCGTCGCAGGCGTCAAGGACGGGGAGTTCGGCACCGTCTGATCGGCCTGGTCGCCAAGGCCGGTCGGCCTGGTCGCAGCCGTCAGCGAGCGGCTGCGACCGGGCCGCTCAAGCCGGGGAGGGGTACGGCAGCAAGCCCCGGTCGATCCGCTCCCACGCGGACCTCAGGTCCGCCAGGAGTTCGGGGCGTACGGGGGCCTTGTCGGCCTGCTCGCGGACGTCCTCCGACAGGTCGTGGAGGCGGTCCCTGCCGTCCTTGCCGCGGTAGTACTTCCAGTCGCCGCGGCGCAGCGCCCGTTCGCCCCGGACCCGCCAGAACAGGTCACGCTCGGGGGCCTCGGTGCCGTCCAGCAGATAGTCGGCGAGGCTGACGCCGTCCAGGGGGTACGCCGGGTGGGGGCGGGCGCCGCCCACGTCCAGGAGGGTCGCCGTCCAGTCGGGCGAGTACACCGGGACCCGGCTGACCTGGCCGCCGTCGATCCGCGCGGGCCAGCGCAGGACCGACGGCACCCGGATGCCGCCCTCCTGGAGCGAGCCCTTGTTGCCGCTGAGCGGCCAGTTGTACGAGAAGCGTTCGCCGCCGTTGTCGCTGGCGAAGAACACGAGGGTGTCCTCCTCCTGCCCGGACCGCTTCAGAGCGGTGAGCACCTTGCCGACCGAGCGGTCGAGGTCCTCGACCATCTGCCGGTACTTCGCGAGCGAGCCCCCGTCCTGGTGCCGCAGCGCCCGCACGTCGCCGGACTTGATGCGGCGGACGATCTCGGCGCTGGTCTCCTCGTCGCCGTCGGCTATCCACGGCCAGTGCGGGGTGGTGAAGTTGAGGTTGAGGAGCCAGGGGGTGCGCCCGTGGTCGCGGCTGACGTACTCGACGGCCCGTTCGGTCAGGATGCGGGTGTAGTAGCGCAGGTCGTGGTACTCGGCGTCGCCCTCGTAGAGGTCGTACTCACCGCGGGAGCTGAGCTTGGAGTAGTACTCCAGCGCCCCGCCGAAGTTGCCGAAGAACTCCCCCCAACCGGACCGGGTGGGGCTGTAGTCGGGCAGGTAGCCGCAGTGCCACTTGCCGATCAGCGCGGTCCGGTACCCGGTGTCGCGCAGCAGCGAGGCGAGGGTGGGGTGGGTGGGTTCGAGCCCCACCGACCGGTTCGCGATCGGCTCGGCGAGTCCGCCCTTCGTACGGCCCGGGTAGCGGCCGGTGTAGAGGCTGAAGCGGGTGGGCGAGCAGGTCGCGGAGCCGCTGTACGCGTCGGTGAAGCGCACGCCCTGCCGGGCGAGCCGGTCCAGGTGCGGCGTACGGATCTCCGGAGCGCCGTAGGAGGAGAGGTCGGCCCAGCCCAGGTCGTCGCCCAGGATGAACAGCACGTTGGGGCGGCGGGCACCGCGTCCGGGCCTGCCGGCGGCGCGGAACGGGCGTTCGGCGGGCGGGGTCGCGGCACTGTCGGCGGCGGCGTCGGTGGCGGACAGTCCGAGGGCCGCGGCGGCCCCGGCGGCCGTACCGCCGAAGGCGCGTCGGGACAGCGGGGGGTCGAAGGAGGTCACAGGGGTGCTCCAGGGCAGGGGGGCGGGCGCCACGGGATGCGTGGCGCCGCGAGAAGTGGGGGAACCGGGACCGGGGTCGCCGAGGTGCGGGGAGGCGCGGTTCGGGACGTGCCGGATCAACCGGAAGGCTGAGGGGGGAGCCTCAGGGCGGGGTGGGGCGCGTCAGACGCGGCGACAGATGGCGCTCGCGACACGGACCAGGTCGACGTGGCGGCGCTCCACAAGACGGACCCGCAGGTCACGCGGTGGCTGCATGCCCCCAGACCCTTCCCGATGCCCCTCCCCCTGTCAACGGCCCGCCCGCCCCTCGGACTGTGCCGGGGCCATGTGACGCACCGGGCCCCGCGGTGGACGGATCATCCACCGCGGGGCCCGGTGACCGGTGCCGCCCGGCCTCAGCGGGCGACCGGTACCCGCGCGGGGGCCTCGGGTGCGGGGGCGGGCAGAGGCTTGCGGGTGGGGAGGAGTTGGCCGGCGATCGTGGCGGTGAGGGCGAGGAGCATGCCGGCGACCTGGAGCGGGGTGAGCGACTCGCCCAGCGCCGCCCAGCCGATGACCGCCGCGGTCAGCGGGGACAGCGGTCCGAGGAAGGTGACCTGGGTGGCGGAGAGCAGGCCGATGCCCCGGAACCAGAGCCAGTAGGCGAGGGCCGTGTTGGCGACGGCGAGGTACAGATAGCCGGCGACGGCGGTGCCGTCCAGGGCGGGGGGCGCCCCCTCGACGGCGAGGGCGACGGGGGCCATCAGCAGTCCGCCGGCGGTCAGTTGCCAGCCGGTGAGCGCGAGGGGGCCGACGCCCTCGGGCCGCCCCCAGCGCTTGGTGAGCACGGTGCCCGCCGACATCGACAGGCTGGAGCCGACCGCTGCGGCGACCCCGATCAGATCGAAGGCGCCGGCGGCCTTGAGGACCACCAGGGTCACGCCGAGCGCCGCCGCTATCCCGGTGAGCAGGGTCCGGAGGCTGGGCCGTTCGGAGAGCAGGAGCACGGCGAGTCCGGCGACGAAGAGGGGGCCGAGCGATCCGACGACCGCCGCCATCCCGCCGGGCAGCCGGTAAGCGGAGAGGAACAGCAGCGGGAAGAAGGCCCCGATGTTCAGCGCGCCGAGCACCGCGGACTTCCACCACCAGGCGCCCTTGGGGAGCACCCGGGCCACCGCGAGGAGGGCGAGCCCGGCGGGCAGGGCCCGCATCAGGCTGGTGAACAGGGGGCGGTCGGGCGGCAGGAACTCCGTGGTCACGGCGTAGGTGGAGCCCCAGGAGATGGGGGCGAGCGCGGTCAGGACGATGGTGGCGGTGCGGTTCACGGCGGTCCCCCCGGGGATCAGCTGTCGGGTGTGCTGGCGTGCGGGCCGTCGCATCCGTCACGGCGACCAGAGCTTCCTCACGACCGAAGCTCCCTTACGAGTGACTAGCTTAGCTCTAAGCTTCTTTTAGTCAAGCATCTCGCTGGAGAGTGACTTACTCGGGAGCGACTTGTTTACAAGCAAGCGAGTGATGCGGATAATTTCCCCATGAACCAGCCCCCCACGGACCCCGGTCCGGGCCGCCCGTCCCCCACCGGAGCCGCATCCCCGGCGACACCAGAACCGGCATCCGTACCGGATGCCGCGCCCGACGCCGTGGACGCGATCATCGATCAGTGGGCCCGGGTGCGACCCGAGTTGGACACCCGGGCGATGGAGGTCTTCGGCCGGATCTACCGGCTGGCCCGCGCCATGGGCGAACGCGGGGAGAAGGCGTACGCCCGTTACGGCATCGGGCGCGGCGAGTTCGACGTCCTGGGCACCCTGCGCCGCGCGGGCGAGCCGTACACCCTCTCGCCGCGCCAGCTCTCCTCGACGCTGATGCTGACCAGCGGGGGCATGACCGGACGGCTCGACAAGTTGGAGCGGGCGGGGCTGCTGCGCCGGGCGCCCGACCCGCACGACCGGCGGGGGCTAAGGGTCACCCTGACGGATGAGGGGCTGGCCCTGGTGGACCAAGCGGTCGTCGCCGGACTCGACGTGCAGAAGGACGTCCTGTCCCCGCTGGACGAGCGGCGGGCGGCGGAACTGGCCGAGCTGTTGCGGGTGCTGCTGGCGGAGGCCGAAGGGACGACGCAGCAGCCTCCCCGGGCAGAGTGACACGAGTCCCTCGGGCCGGGCGGGGACACGAGCAGCACGAGGGCGGCGACCGCGGTCACGCGGTCGCCGCCCTCGTGGCGGATGCGGTGGGGGGTCAGCCCTGCTTCGACTGCTTGGCGGGCCTGTCGGCCACGATCACCAGTGCGGTGATCGCCAGGAACAGGACGATCGGGAGAACCACGAAGAGACCGACGGTCTCCACCACGCTCAGCCCGGAACCCGGGTCGTCGCCGTCGTCGCGGGTCAGCGCGAGCGCGGGGGACGACATCAGCAGCATCATCAGCGTCGTGCCGGAGGCCAGGGCGCCGGCGCGCAGGGCGTTCTTCTTCACGGTGCCAACGTAGCGAACGCCCGCCCGCCGCGCGCGCCCGGGGTCCCGTACGCGCCGTACCGCCCGGTCAGCCACTCGGCGGGGGCTCCGGCGGGGACACCTGCGGCGCGGTGAGTACGTCGACCAGGGCGCGTAGGCGCCGGGAGGCCATCAGCTGCTCCAGGGTGACCGGGCGGCCGGCCGCGTCGGCCAGGGGCAACCGCCAGTTGGGGTACTCGTCCCGGGTGCCGGGGAGGTTCTGCGGGCGCAGGTCGCCCACCGCGTCCGGGAGCCAGACGCCGACCATGCGGGCCGGGGTGCGCACCAGGAAGCGGTGCACCGCCCGGATCTGTTCCTCCTCGGCGGCCGGGGCGTCTTCGGCGCCGTCCCGCGGGAGCAGGCCGAGCCGGGTGAACAGGGCCAGCCAGGCGGCGGTGTCCTGCCGGGCCCCGGCCCGTTCGTCGGCCGCCGGACGGGTGAGCAGGCCGAGCGAGTCCCGTAGGTCGACATCGGCGCCGGTGAGCCGGGCGGCGGTCGACGGCAGGTCGTGGGTGGTGGCCGTGGCCAGGCAGTCGGCCCGCCAGTCGCGGGGCGCGAGCGGCCGGCCCGCCCGCTCGCGTTCGAACCACAGCACCGAGGTGCCGAGCACGCCCCGCGTCCGCAGCGCCTCGCGGACGCCGGGCGCCACGGTGCCGAGGTCCTCGCCGATGACCGGGGCGCCCGCCCGGTCGGCCTCCAGGACCAGGACCGCGAGCATCGCCTCGGCGTCGTAGTGGACGTACGTGCCCTCGGCGGCGGGGCGGCCGGCCGGCACCCACCAGAGCCGGAACAGGCCCATCACATGGTCGATGCGCAGGGCGCCGGCGTGGCGGAACAGGGCGCGCAGCAAGCGCCGGTAGGGCGCGTAGCCGGTGGCTGCGAGCCGGTCGGGGTGCCAGGGCGGCAGCCCCCAGTCCTGACCCCGGGCGTTGAACTCGTCCGGGGGCGCCCCGACCGACGCGCCCTCGGCGAAATGGTCGCGCCCGGCCCAGGTGTCGGCGCCGTGCGGGTGGACGCCGACCGCGAGGTCGTGGACCAGGCCGATCGGCATGCCCGCGGCCCGCGCGGCCCGCTGTGCGGCGCCGAGTTGGAGGTCGACGAGCCAGGCGAGCCAGCGGTGGAAGTCGACCCGGTCGGCCAGGTCCCGTCGGGCGCGGGCGGTGGCCGGTGACCGCGGGTCGTCGAGTCCGTCGGGCCAGCCGCGCCAGTCGGGTCCGTGCCGTTCGGCGAGGGCGCACCAGGTGGCGTAGGTGTCCAGGGCGGCGCCCTGGCGGGTCACGAACTCCTCGTGGGCGGCGCGCCGTCCGGGCGTCAGCGGCACCGTGCGCACCAGTTCCAGGGCCTGGCGCTTGAGCGCGTCGACAGCGTCCCGGTCGATGAGCGCGCCCCCGTCCAGCACCCCGGCGCGCAGGGCCGCGGCACGCTCCGCGAGGTCGGCGGCGCGGGCCCGGTCGGCGGGGTCCAGCCGGGCGTACTCCTCGATGTCCTCGATCCTCAGATGGACGGGGTCGGGGAAGCGGCGGGAGGAGGGCCGGTAAGGCGACGGGTCGGTGGGCGTCCCCGGCACGGCCGCGTGCAACGGGTTCACCTGGACGAAACCGGCGCCGAGCGAGCGGCCCGCCCAGTCGGCGAGGTCGGCGAGGTCACGGAGGTCGCCCATGCCCCAGGAACGGTCGGACAGCAGCGAGTAGAGCTGGACGAGGAAACCGTACGTCCGGGTGCCGGGGGCGGGTGCCCGGGCGGGCGCGAGGACCAGGTGCGCGGTGGCGGCGCGCCCGTCGGGCGTGGTCACGGCGAGTCGGTGCACCCCGTACGGGAAGCCCTCGGGCGGGGCGGGCGCGGTGCCGGGGCCGACGGTCCACTCGACGTCCGCCCGGGGCGGGGAGGTATCGGTGGGGTCGGGGGGTTCCGGGGTCAGACGCACCCGGGTGCCGGGCGGCAGCGCGGTCAGCTCCGCGGGGGGCCGGTCGGGCCACCACACGAGGGTGGGCGGCAGCAGCCGGGTGCGGAGTTCCGCCTCCCGGGCGGCGAGGGCGTCCGCGGTCCTGGCGGGGTCGCTCACGTCCACGCCGAGCGCGGTGAGCACCGCGCGGACGGCGTCCCGTGGCACTTCGACGGTGCGGCCGGGCGACGGTGAGTAGGTGGTGGCGACGCCGTGCAGCCCCGCGAGACGGGTGAGAGGCATCAGACCACCGAGGGGTCCTGCCCCAGCGCGGGGGCCGTGGGTTCGCTGGTCAGCGGAAGGGCACCGGTGTACGGGGACTCGCTGGTCAGCGGGGTGGTGGCGGCGATCGGCGGTTCGCTGATGAGGGGTGCGTGTGCCGGGTGCGGGGACTCGCCCTCGGGGGCGGCCGGGGGGCGGATCCCGCCGTTGCGGGGGTGCGGGGCGAGGGCGTCGAGCAGGAGGTGGGCGGAGGCGGTCATGGCGGGGCTCCTTCGGCGATCGCGGTCGGCGTCATCCATCGCGTACCCGGTCCCGGGTGGGTCAGGCATGGTCTCCGCGGTGGCCCCTGCGGGGTGCGTCCAGGTCCGGGTGCGATCCGCTGCGCGTGCGCTGTCCAGCGGGGTGCGTGGTGGGTTCTGCGCAGTTCCCCGCGCCCCTATCGGGGTGCGTCCAGCTGCGCGTACGCGGTCCGGCCCGGGTGCGCTGTTGGTTTTGCGCAGTTCCCCGCGCCCCTGATCAGGTGCGATCTGCTGCGCGTGCGATGGTCCCGGTCAGGTGCGTGGTGGTGTTGCGCAGTTCCCCGCGCCCCTATCGGGGCTCGTTCCGCGGGCCTGCGGACGACGGCCACGAGAAGCGCCCCCCACCACCAGGGGCGCGGGGAAATGCGCACGCCGAGGCGAACGCACCCCGATAGGGGCGCGGGGAACTGCGCGAATCGCACCGCGGACCCGAGCAGAACCAGCGCACGCACAGCGAATCGCACCTGATAAGGGGCGCGGGGAACTGCGCGGAACCAACAGCGCACCCCGCAGGACAGCGCACGCGGAGCGGATCGCACCCGAGGGGGACCGCGCACGGGCAAGTGGACGTAGCCGACCAGGCGCGCGGGGCCCAGGACCGTAGTCATGGGACCACTGTGGCCGACACCACGTCAGCACGCCGCGGAAACTGCTCCGTCCGGGCAATTACGACACTTCGGCCACAGATGTTGACACGTTCCCCCACCTGGTGGTGGGCTCCATAACGTTTTGGGCCAACGGCGGCCCAGCGCGGGCGGAAGGGTCGGGTGCCGTGGTAAAGCGCAGGACGAAGGCGGGAGCCGTCGCCGTGGCCCTGATGGCGGGAGCACTCGGTGGCGGGCCCAACGCGATGGGCCCCACGGGGATCGGCGGCCCCACCGCCGCGGGACCGGCCGAGCAGTCCGCGCCGCCGGGCGCCTCCACCGGCACCGGCACCGCCCCCGGCGGGCAGGCGACGGGGCAGACCGGCAACGCGCCGGGCGCCAGCGGGGCCACCGCCGAGAAGCCCGTGCCCGGAGTGTCCGGGACGTCCGCGCCGGACCCGGGCGACCGGGTCAGCGAGGGCCCGGTGCCCGCGGTGTGGCCGCGCCCCCAGCACCTGCGCGCCGGCAAGGCGTCCGCCCGGATCACCGACGAGGTGGTCCTCGTCACCGGTACCGGAACCGACGAGCGGGCGGTGAAGGCACTGACCGACCTGTTCGAGGAGGCGGGCGCGCGGCGCGTGACCCGGCTGTCCGAGGCCGACCGGGTGCCCGCCGGCCCCGCGCTGGTGGTGCGCGCGGGGACGGACACCGGGGGCGGCGGTCCGCTCGGCGGGCGCGGCGAAGGGGCCGTGCTGGACGGCGTGCTGCGGAAGCTCGGTGCCCCCGCCCGGGGCGACCTGCCGGCGGGCGGCTACCGCCTCGCGGTCGGCCGGGCCGACGGCCGGGACACCGTCGCGCTCGCGGGCAGCGGCGCGGACGGACTGTTCCACGCGGTGCAGACGCTGCGTCAACTCGTGGACGGGCGGCGGATCGCCGGGGCGGCCGTCCGGGACTGGCCGGGGACGGCGGTCCGCGGGATGACCGAGGGCTTCTACGGCACCCCGTGGACCCATGAGCAGCGCCTCGACCAACTGGACTTCCTCAGCCGCACCAAGCAGAACCGCTACCTGTACGCGCCCGGCGACGACCTCTACCGCCAGGCCCGTTGGCGGGAGCCCTACCCGGCCGCCCAGCGCGCCCAGTTCCGGGAGCTCGCCGAGCGGGCCCGCGACGGCCATGTCACCCTCGGCTGGGCGGTCGCCCCGGGACAGGGCATGTGCCTGTCGTCGGACGCGGACGTGCGGGCGCTGACCAGGAAGCTGGACGCCATGTGGGCGCTGGGCTTCAGGGCCTTCCAACTCCAGTTCCAGGACATCAGCTACAGCGAGTGGCACTGCCGCGCGGACGCCGAGGTCTTCGGTTCCGGCCCGGAGGCCGCGGCCCGGGCGCACGCCCGGGTGGCCAGCGCGGTGGCCACGCACCTCGCCGCCCGCCACCCGGACGCGGCGCCGCTGTCGGTGATGCCGACCGAGTTCTACCAGGACGGCGAGACGCCCTACCGGCGGGCGCTGGCGGCCGGGCTCGACGACTCCGCGTCGGTCGGGGCCCCCGTCGAGGTCGCGTGGACCGGGGTCGGGGTGGTGCCGCGGACCATCACCGGCCCGGAACTCGCCCGGGCCCGGTCCGCGTTCGGACGGCCCGTGGTCACGATGGACAACTACCCGGTCAACGACTTCGCCCGGGACCGGGTCTTCCTCGGCCCGTACCTGGGGCGCGAACCGGCCGTGGCGGGCGGTTCGGCGGCCCTGTTGGGCAATGCGATGCAGCAGCCGGTGGCGTCCCGCATCCCGCTGTTCACGGCCGCCGACTTCGCCTGGAACCCGCGCGCCTACCGTCCCGGCGACTCCTGGCGGGCCGCGATCGACGCCGTCGCGGAGGGAACGGCGAACGGGAACGCGGAGCGGACCCGGGCGGCGGTGACCGCGCTCGCCGCGCACGACGCGTCCTCGGTGCTCGGCGCGGAGGAGTCGGCGTACCTGCGTCCGCTCGTCGACGCGTTCTGGGCGTCCCGGCTGCCGGGCGGCAAGGACCGCGAGGGTGCCGAGAAGCGGCTGCGCGACGCCTTCGTCCAGCTCACCCGGGTGCCCGACGACCTCGCGGGCACCGAACTGTACGGGGAGACCAAACCCTGGGCCGACCAGCTCGCCCGGTACGGGGCCGCCGGGGTGGCGGCGCTGGACCAGCTGGCCGCCCAGGAGCGCACCGACGGCCCGGCCGCCTGGGAGCACGCGCGCGATCTCGACCAGCGGCTGCGGGAGCTGAAGGCGGCCGGGGTGACGGTCGGCGAAGGGGTCCTGGAGCCGTTCCTGAAACGGGCCCGGGTCGCCTTCGACACCTGGTCGGGGGCCGCGTCGGAACCCGATCCGACCGGCTCCGGCGACGGTCGGACGCTCACCTTCGAGCGGTCCCGCCCGGTCCTGGCGGTGACCGCGCTCACCGAGCCGGGCACCGTCGGCACGGTGGAGGCCCTGGTCCCCGGCGGGGGCTGGCGGCGCCTGGGCGAGCTGTCGGCGGACGGCTGGACCGAACTGTCCACCAGCGGTCTGACGGCCCGGTCGATCCGGATCAGCGGCCCCGAACCGTCCCGGGTGCGGCACCTGGTCCCCTGGTACGCGGACACGCCCGCCGCCGCCTTCGCACTGGCCCGTACGGAGGCCGACGCGGCGATCGGGGGCGCGGCGCAGAAGGTCACGGTGCGGCTCACCGCCCAGCGGCCCGGCGCGGTGCGCGGCAAGGTGACCGTCAAGGCGCCCGAGGGCATCCGGGTGCGCGTGCCCAAGCAGGTCCTGGTGCCGCGCGGCACCCGGCTGGACGTCCCGTTGACGCTGACGGTGCCCGAGGACACCCCGTCGGGCACGTACGACGTTCCGGTGACGTTCGGCGGCGAGACCCGGGTGCTGACGGTGCGGGCCTTCCCCGAGACCGGCGGGCCCGATCTGGCGCGCGGGGCCCGGGCGGGTTCCTCGGCCGACGAGACCCCCGACTTCCCGGCCGCCGCGGCCGTCGACGGCGACCCCGCCACCCGCTGGTCCTCCCCCGTCGAGGACGGCTCCTGGTGGTCCGTGGAGCTGGACCGCCCGGTGCGGCTGGGCGAGGTGGTCCTGCGGTGGGAGGCGCACGCCGCGCGGTACCGGGTGCAGGTGTCCTCGGACGGCCGCGCGTGGCGCACCGTGGCGACCGTCGCGGACGGGCGCGGGGGCAGGGAGTCGGTCCGCATGGACGCGCGTGACGTCCGTCATGTCCGGGTGCAGGGTGACCGGCGGGCCACCCGCTTCGGCTACTCGCTCTGGTCGGTGGAGGCGTACGCCGTGAAGCGGTGAAGCAGTGGGTGAGGGCCGGTCCCGTGGCGGGCGGTGTCAGGCGGAGACGCCGTCGATCCGGGCCAGTGCGTCATCGGCGCCGTACGGCTGGAGGTAGGGCAGCCAGCGCGGGTCCCGGTGGCCGGTGCCGATGATCCGCCAGGCCAGCCCGGTCGGCGGCGCCGGCTCGTGCCGCAGCCGCCAGCCGATCTCCACCAGGTGGCGGTCCGCCTTGACGTGGTTGCAGCGGCGGCAGGAGGCGACGACGTTGTCCCAGGCGTGCTGACCGCCCCGGCTGCGCGGGATCACGTGGTCGACGCTGGTCGCGACGCCCCCGCAGTACATGCAGCGCCCGCCGTCACGGGCGAACAGGGCACGCCGGGTCAGAGGAACGGGCCCCCTGTAGGGGACCCGGACGAAGCGCTTGAGCCGCACTACACTCGGTGCTGGAACGGTGACGGTCGCGCTGTGCATGAAGGCGCCTGATTCCTCCAGGCAGACTGCCTTGTTCTCCAGGACGAGGACGAGCGCGCGGCGGAGCGGTACGACGCCGAGGGGCTCGTACGACGCGTTGAGGACCAGGACGTGCGGCACGTATGCCTCCTTGTACGCCGGCGGCGCGTGGCTCGCGCCGGGACGATCTGGTTCAGTCTCTCCTCTTGCCTGGTCGACGCGCCACCACCTCCCGGTAACGGGGCGAGGGAGTTTATTCTCACGTCGCCCCCACCACCGCCGGCCCCCACCACCCGCCACCTCGTGGTACGCGCTCCCCGACCCCTGCTCCCGCCCTGGTGGGAGCAGGTCCCCGCAGCCGCCCGGTGAGCCCGTCGAACGCCCCGGTGCGCGCCGATCGGAGCACTGTTCGGGCGACACTGCCCCGTTAGTGTGGTGTGTCTGCCCGATCCCGGCGGGTCGCCCCACCCCGCCGTCCCCCAGCGGGCAGGCCGCTGAGCCTGGAGGTACCTGCCGTGTTCCTGTCCGTCCTGCCGGTCACCGGCGCCGACCCGGGTCCCGTCACCCTGGAGGACGCTCACGAGTCGGCGACGAACGCCGCGAGCTGGGTCGAGCAGAACTGGTCGACCTGGCTGAGCATCGGCCTGCGCGTCCTGCTGATCCTCGTCATCGCCGTGGTGCTGCGGGTGGTGATCCGGCGGGCCATCACCAAGCTGATAGACCGGATGAACCGGACCGTGCAGGCCGTCGACGGCACCGCACTGGGCGGGCTGCTGGTGAACGTGGAGCGCCGCCGCCAGCGCTCGCAGGCGATCGGCTCGGTACTGCGCTCGGTCGCGTCCTTCCTCATCCTGGGCACGGCCGCGCTGATGGTCCTGTCCACGTTCCAGATCAACCTGGCGCCGCTGCTGGCCTCGGCCGGTGTCGCGGGCGTCGCGATCGGCTTCGGCGCGCGCAACCTGGTCACGGACTTCCTGTCCGGCGTCTTCATGATCCTGGAGGACCAGTACGGCGTCGGGGACTCGATCGACGCGGGCGTGGCCTCCGGCGAGGTCATCGAGGTGGGGCTGCGGGTGACCAAGCTGCGCGGCGACAACGGTGAGATCTGGTACGTCCGCAACGGCGAGGTGAAGCGGGTCGGGAACCTCTCGCAGGGCTGGTCCACCGCGGGCGTCGACGTGACGGTGCGGCCCAGCGAGGACCTGGACCGGGTCCGTGCGACGCTCACGGAGGTCGCCGAGCGGATGGCCAAGGACGAGCCGTGGAACGAGCAGCTGTGGGGGCCCATCGAGGTCCTCGGCCTGGACAGCGTGCTGATCGACCAGATGGTGATCCGGGTCACGGCGAAGACGATGCCCGGCAAGTCGCTCGGCATCGAGCGGGAGCTGCGCTGGCGGATCAAGCGGGCGTTCGATGCGGCGGGCATCCGGATCGTCGGTGGGTTGCCGCTCCAGCAGGCGGACGAGTCTGCGGATCCGACGGCTGGGGTGTCCGCGCCGTCGGCGTACGCGAACACCGCGTCGCCGCAGTCGATGGCCGCGTCCCCCATTCCCCCGGCCAACCTCACGAAGTAGGCGCAGTCCCGTGCGGGTGCGCTGTTGATTTCGCGCAGTTCCCCGCGCCCCTGATCGGGGTCCTCCGGCCGGGGGTTCGGCTGCGGGTCCGCCGGCGTTGCCCGCGCAGTTCCTCGCGCCCCCTTCCGGTGCGCTTCCCTGCGGGTGCGCTGTCCAGGGCGGGTGCGCTGCTCGTTCGCGCAGTTCCCCGCGCCCCTATCGGGGCCCTCCGGCCCGGAGCTCGACTGCGGCCCCGCCGGCGTTGCTCGCGCCCCTGTCGGGGCCTCGTTGCTGGACGGCGGTGGGGAGCGCCCCGATCAGGGGCGCGGGGAACTGCGCGACAGCGGGACGCAGCCCAACCGAACCAGGCACTCCGAGCCAAGCGCACCGGAAGGGGGCGCGGGGAACTGCGCAAAATCAACAGCGCACCCGCACGGGACAGCGCACCGCAGGAGCTCAAGGCCCAGCAACCCGCACAGGCATCACGCACGTGGTAAAGCTGCCCTGATCCGCAGACCGAACCACGACGGGACCGTCAACCGCACGGACCTCCAACAACGCATCGGGCCCGACCCCCGCGTCCACCGCAGGCAACAGCACCCCGGGATCGAAGGAGATCCGCACCCGCTCCCCGCCACACAGCGCCCGCGGCACCCGCACCCCGTCAACGGCGACCCCGTCCGGCCCCGCCGTGAGGGTCACGTACCGCTCGCCCGCCGCGACCAGCGGCCCCCGCAGCGCGGCCCGGTCGACGACCACCCGCTGCCGCACCGGTCCGAGACCGGCCAGCACCGCCCGCCAGTCGGGGAACTCCCCGGGGGCGACCGGCACCGACCGCTCCCCGTCCGGACCGAGCAACCGCACCCCTTCGGGCCCCGCCTCGACGGTGACCTCCGACAGCGGCAGCGCCCACACCGCGAGCTCCCGCGCCCGCTCCGCCTCGACCAGGAACGACCGGGGCCCGCCCCGCCCCGCCTCGGCCCGTAGCGTGCGGGCCGCGAGCCGGTACCGGTCGGTGGCGACCACCCGGACCTCCCCGTGGTCGAGTTCGACCGACAGACAGCCCAGCACGGGGTGCTCGGCCCGCACCGCACCGCTCGCCGTCGCCGTGACCACCTGCCGCAGCGCACGGGAGAACTCCGCTCCCCCGACCCGGGCGGTCGCGGTCGGGCCCGGCAGTTCGACCAGGAGGTCCCGTACCGCGGCGCGGGCCGCGTCGGCCGCTTCGCCGGCCCGTCGGGCGTGGTCCTCCAGGACGGTGCGGGCGTCCTCGGGCGGACCGTCCAGCACGGCCAGCACATCGGCCAGCGGCACTCCGGCCGCCCGCGACCTACGCACCCGCACTGCGCGTTCCTCCTGGTCAGGGGCGTAGTACCGGTATCCGGTGACGGGGTCCACCCGCGCGGGCCGCAGTACCCCGCAGTCGTCGTAGAAGCGCAGCGCGCTGGCGGCGAGTCCCACCCGCCGTCCGAACGCGCCGATGCCCATCAGTGCGTCGGGGTCACCGGGTGCGCCCGGGTTGCTCTGTTCGTCCATGGGCCCCAGCCTCCCCCTTCGAGCGGCTTGAGGGTCAAGCCGGGCGGGCCGGTGCGGGGGCACAGATAACGAGTTGGTAGCCGGCCGTCCGCTCCATTGACGACCGCGCGCACGGGCCCCTACCTTCCCTGCAACGGATAGGAAAGTTTCCTAACAGTGCTCGGGGGACGGGAAGGGCAGGTGATTCCGCGATGACCTCGACCGACCCCACCGGCCACACGGGTCACGGCGGCCCCGTCTGGCACCCCGGCCCGGGCGGCGGCCAGGGCGCGCCGACCACCCCCGGCACCCCCCGCGTCCTACGCACCATGAACGACCGCGCGGCGCTGGACCTGCTGTTGGCGCAGGGGCCCCTGTCCCGTACCCGGATCGGCGAGCTCACCGGGCTGTCCAAACCCACCGCGTCCCAGCTGCTGGCCCGGCTGGAAGCCGCCGGCCTGGTCCGCGCCACCGGCACCACCGAGGGCCGCCCCGGTCCGAACGCCCAGCTCTACGCGGTGAACCCGACGGCTGCGCACGCGGCCGGGCTGGACGTCCGCCCCGAGGGCATCCGCGCGGCGGTCGCCGACGTCACCGGCCGCACCGTCGGCGAGTACGCCCTGCGCACCCCCGGCCGCCACAGTGACCGGCCGGTGGTCCAGCTGGTGACCGAGGCGGTGGACGGTGCCGCATCCGCCGCCGGACTGACCCGGGGCGAGGTGCACCGGCTCGTGATCGGGACGCCGGGCGCGTTCGACCCGAACACCGGGCGGCTGCGCTACGCCTCCCACCTCCCGGGCTGGCACTCCCCCACCCTGCTGGACGACCTGGCCGCGGCCCTGCCGATGCCCGTGGGCTACGAGAACGACGTGAACCTCGCGGCCGTCGCGGAGCAGCGGCTCGGTGCGGCCCGCGGGCACGAGGACTTCGTGCTGCTGTGGAACGAGGACGGGCTCGGCGCGGCCCTGGTCATCGGCGGCCGGCTGCACCGCGGGTGGACCGGCGGTGCGGGCGAGGTCGGGTTCCTCCCGGTGCCCGGCGCCCCGCTGATGCGTCAGGTCACGAAGACCAACAGCGGGGGCTACCAGGAGTTGGCGGGGGCCCAAGTGGTCGCCCGGCTCGCCCGCCGGCTGGGCATCGTCCCGGTGCCGCAGGGCCCCCACCCGGAAGCCGCCGCGGCCCTGATCAGACGGGCGGTCGACCACCTCGCCGACCCGGGGACGTCCCGCCACCACGGCCGGATCGGCGACGCGTACCAGGACCTGCTGCGCACGTACGCGACCGGGCTGGCGACCGGGCTCGCCTCCCTGGTCTCCGTGCTGGACCCCCAACTCATCGTGCTCAGCGGCTCGGTGCTCACCGCCGGTGGTGAAGCGCTGCGCTCGCTGGTCCAGGCCGAACTGGCCGACCTGGCCGCCTCCCGGCCGAAGCTGGTCGTCGGCACGGTCGACGGACACCCCGTGCTGCGCGGCGCGCTGGAAAGCGCGCTGGCGGCCACCCGCGACGAGGTCTTCGACACCTCGCGCGCCCCCTGAGCCCCCCACGGGATCCGGCCCCCTCCGGGAGCCCGGATGCACCACGCACCACACGCACCATGCATCACCACGCACCCCCAGTCCCCGTCCCCTACCCCCGTCCCCAACCCCCAGCCCCGTCCGGCACCACCAGCACATCCCCGCACAGCACGTACGGCGCACACACCACCCGTTTGCCCCGACCCGCTCAAGGGAGACACCGTCATGCCCGGATTCCGTCGGAAGGCCGCGGCCGCCCTGGCCGCCACCACCTCGATAGCCCTGTTCGCGACGGCCTGTACGGGCGAGTCGTCGACGGGTGCCGAAGACGACGCGTCCAAGAACACGACGATCACGTTCTGGCACGGCTGGACCGCTCCCTCGGAGGTGAAGGCGATCGAGGACAACATCGCCCGCTTCGAGGACGCGCACCCGAACATCAAGGTGAAGGTCGTCGGCGCGATCAACGACGACAAGCTCAACCAGGCGCTGCGGGCGGGCGGTTCCAAGGGCCCGGACGTGGTGTCCTCGTTCACCACCGCGAACGTCGGGAAGTTCTGTTCCTCGGGCGCCTTCACGGACCTCGCCCCGTTCATCGAGAAGGACGGCATCGACCTGGAGAAGACGTTCTCCAAGGTGCTGCTGGAGTACACGCAGTTCGAGGGCAAGCGGTGCGCGCTGCCGCTGCTGTCGGACGCCTACGGCCTCTACTACAACAAGGACGAGTTCAAGAAGGCCGGGATCAAGGCGCCGCCAAAGACCTGGAGCGAGTTCCTGGAGGTCGCCAAGAAGCTCACCAAGGCCAAGGGCGGCAGCTACGAGACCCTGGGCTTCATGCCGAACTACCACGGCTACGAGACGGTCGTCTCGCACTACATGTCCCAGTGGAACCACGAGTACTTCGACGCGGACGGAAAGTCCAACATCGCCAAGGACCCGGCGTTCGCGGAGATGTACTCCTTCCAGAAGAAGCTGGTCGACGAACTCGGCGGCTTCGGGAAGCTGGAGAAGTACCGCACCACCTTCGGCGACGAGTGGGCCGCGGAGCACCCCTTCCACCTGGGTCAGGTCTCCATGCAGTTGGACGGCGAGTGGCGGCTCGGCATGGCCGAGGCGGCCGACGTCGACTTCGAGATCGGCGTGGCGCCGCTGCCCGTCGCGGACGACGAGGTGGACGAGTACGGCAAGGGCTACCTGTCCGGGACGATCATGGGCATCGCCCCGCAGAGCAAGAAGAAGAACGCCGCCTGGAAGCTGATGAAGTACATGACCACCGACACCGACGCGGTGGTGCAGTTCGCGAACGGGATCAAGAACGTCCCGTCCACGCTGGCGGCCCTCGACTCGCCCGATCTGAAGCTGGACCCGCGGTTCAAGACCTTCCTGGACATCGCCAAGCACCCCAAGTCGAACACCTCGCCCGGTGCGCTCGACGGCATCGGGTACCAGAACACGCTCCAGGACTTCGGCTACCGCTACGAGGCCGGCAAGGTGAAGGACCTCCAGGCCGGCCTGGAGGAGACCGCCGAGCAGATCGACACGGACCTCGCGAAGGTCGCGCGGTAACCGTGGCCACCCAGCACACGCTGCGGGCGAAGCGCCGTCGTTCGGCGCTTCGCACGTTCGCCTTCCTCTCGCCCTGGCTGATCGGGTTCGCCGTCTTCTTCGCCTACCCGCTCGTGTCGACCGTCTACTTCTCGTTCATGCAGTACGACGGCTTCGCACCGCCCACCTGGAACGGGCTCGACAACTGGTCGTACCTGTTCAACGACTTCCCGAAGTTCTGGCCCGCGATGCAGAACACCCTCTGGCTGGTGCTGGTGATGGTCACCTGCCGGGTCGCCTTCGGGCTCGGCATCGGGCTGCTGATCACCAAGATCAAGTCGGGTACCGGGGTGTTCCGGACCCTGTTCTACCTGCCCTACCTCGCGCCGCCGGTCGCGGCGACGCTGGCCTTCGTGTTCCTGCTCAACCCGGGGACCGGCCCCGTCAACTCGGTGCTGGAGTCGGTGGGCATCTCCGCGCCGAGTTGGTTCAACGACGCCGACTGGTCCAAGCCCGCGCTGACCGTGCTCGCCGTGTGGGGCATCGGCGACCTCATGGTCATCTTCATGGCCGCCCTGCTGGACGTGCCCAAGGAGCAGTACGAGGCCGCCGAGTTGGACGGGGCCTCCCGCTTCCAGCGGTTCCGGTTCGTGACGGTGCCGAACATCTCCCCGATCATCCTGTTCGCGGTGGTGACCGGCGTCATCGCGGCCATGCAGTACTACACGCAGCCGATCGTCGCCGCCAAGGTGGCCTCCGGCCGCATGGGCGGCTCCGGGCAGCCCTTCGAGCCGGGCTATCCGGAAGCCTCGACGCTGACCCTGCCCCAACTCGTCTACAACGTCGGCTTCCAGCGCTTCGACTACGGCACCGCCTGTGCCGGGGCGCTCGTCCTGTTCGTCCTCGCCATGGCGTTCACCGCACTGCTGATGCGACGCCGCGGCGGCCTCATCGGGACCGGTGACTGACCCATGGCCCAGGTGACCGAGAAGACCCCGGCGCGCGCGGTACGCCCCGCGCCGGCCCCCGTCACGCCCGCCCAACGCACCGCCCGCCGCAAGGCCCTGCTGCACTGGATCGCCGTGCACTCGCTCGGCGTGGCGGCGGCCCTGTTCTTCCTGCTGCCGTTCGCCTTCGTGCTGCTGACCTCGCTGATGAGCGACCAACAGGCGCTCACCCGCGACCTGTGGCCGCGGGACTGGAAGTTCGACAACTACCTCACCGTGTGGGACACCCCCGGCTTCCTCACCTGGTGGCGCAACACCCTGCTCTACGCGGGCCTGGGGACCGTGCTGTCGGTGGTGTCCTCGATCCCGGTGGCGTACGCGCTCGCCAAGTTCCGGTTCCGGGGCCGCAAGCTCTCGCTGATGCTGGTCATCTCGATGATGATGCTGCCGCCGCAGGTCATCATCATCCCGATGTACCTGTTCTGGGCGAAGCAGATGGACCTGTCGGGAACGCTCTGGCCGCTGATCATCCCGATGGCCTTCGGCGACGCGTTCTCGATCTTCCTGCTGCGGCAGTTCCTGCTGACCATCCCGGACGAGTACCTGGACTCGGCCCGGGTCGACGGCTGCGGGGAACTGCGCACCCTGCTGCGGGTGGTCCTGCCGATGGCCAAGCCGGGCATCGCCGCGGTCGCCCTCTTCCAGTTCTTCTACGCCTGGAACGACTACTTCGGACCGCAGATCTACGCGTCCGACAACCCCGCCGCCTGGACGCTCAGTTACGGACTGGAGTCGTTCAAGGGCGCGCACCACACCAACTGGAACCTGACCATGGCAGCTACCGTGCTGGTCATGGCACCGGTCATCCTCGTCTTCTTCTTCGCCCAGAAGGCGTTCGTCGAGGGTGTCACGCTCACTGGAGTGAAGGGCTAGTACTACTGATGAAACTGACCGTGGTCGGCGGAGGGTCGACCTACACCCCCGAACTCATCGACGGATTCGCGCGGCTGCGGGACACCCTCCCCGTCTCCGAACTCGTCCTGGTCGACCCGGCGGCCGACCGGCTCGAACTGATCGGCGGGCTCGCCCGGCGGATCTTCGCCAAGCTGGGCCACCCGGGCACCATCACCACCACCGACGACCTGGACGCGGGCGTCGCCGACGCCGACGCGGTCCTGCTGCAACTGCGCGTCGGCGGCCAGGCCGCCCGCAACAACGACGAGACCTGGCCGCTGACCTGCGGCTGCATCGGTCAGGAGACCACCGGCGCGGGCGGCCTCGCCAAGGCACTGCGCACGGTGCCGGTGGTCCTCGACATCGCCGAACGCGTCCGGCGCACCAACCCGAACGCCTGGATCATCGACTTCACCAACCCGGTGGGCATCGTCACCCGGGCGCTGCTGAGCGCCGGCCACAAGGCCGTCGGGCTGTGCAACGTGGCCATCGGCTTCCAGCGGCGGTTCGCCGACCACCTGGGCGTCGCCCCGAGCGAGGTCCACCTCGACCACGTCGGGCTCAACCACCTCACCTGGGAGACCGGGGTCCGCCTCGGCGGGCCGCAGGGCGAGGACGTGCTGCCGAAGCTCCTCGCCGAACACGGCGACACCATCGCCTCCTCGCTCAGCCTGCCCCGGTCCCTGCTCGACCGGCTCGGCGTGGTGCCCTCCTACTACCTGCGCTACTTCTACGCCCATGACGAGGTCGTGCGCGAACTGCGGACCAAGCCGTCGCGGGCCGCCGAGGTCGCCGCCATGGAGCGCGAACTCCTGGAGATGTACGGGGACCCCGCCCTGGACGAGAAGCCCGCCCTGCTCGCCAAGCGCGGCGGCGCCTTCTACTCGGAGGCCGCCGTCGACCTGGCCGCCGCGCTGCTCGGCGGGGGCGGCAGCCCGTACCAGGTGGTCAACACCCTCAACCGGGGCACCCTGCCGTTCCTGCCGGACGACGCGGTGATCGAGGTGCAGGCCGAGGTCGGCCCCGAGGGACCCCGTCCGCTGGCCGTGCCGAAGCTCGACCCGCTGTACGCGGGGCTGGTCGCGAACGTCACGGCGTACGAGGACCTGGCGCTGGACGCCGCGCTGCGCGGGGGCCGCGACCGGGTGTTCCGCACGCTGCTCGCCCATCCGCTGATCGGGCAGGTCGAGTACGCCGACAAGCTCACCGACGAACTGATCGCGCACAACCGGGAGCACCTCGCGTGGGCATGAGCGGCTCCGCCCCCTCGCAGCGGCCCGGACCGCCCGCCGTGGCGGGCCGGCCGGTGCTCGCCATCGACGCGGGGAACAGCAAGACCGACGTCGCGGTGGTCCTGGCCGACGGACGGGTGGCCGGGACCGGCCGCGGCGGCGGGTTCCAACCACCGAAGGTGGGCGTCGAGGCGGCGGTCGACGCGCTCGCCGAAGCGGTGGCGCCGGCGTTCGCCGAGGCCGGCGTCACCTCGGTCGGGCACGTGTCAGCGTGCCTGGCCAACGCCGACCTGCCGGTGGAGGAGGCACAGCTCGCGAAGGCCCTGCGGCGGCGGGGCTGGAGCGCGGTCGACAGCGTCGAGGTGCGCAACGACACCTTCGCCCTGCTGCGGGCCGGGGTCGCCGAACCGCGGGGCGTGGCCGTGGTGTGCGGGGCGGGCATCAACTGCGTGGGCATGCGGCCCGACGGCCGCACCGCGCGGTTCCCCGCGATAGGGAAGATCTCCGGGGACTGGGGCGGCGGCCTCGGCCTCGCGGAGGAGGCCCTGTGGTTCGGGGCGCGGGCCGAGGACGGGCGCGGCGAGCCCACCGAGCTGGCGCACGCGCTGCCCCGGCACTTCGGACTCGACACGATGTCCGCGCTGATCGAGGCGCTGCACCTCGGGCACGTTCCCGCGGGGCGCTGCCACGAACTGACCCCCGTGCTGTTCGCCACCGCGCACGAGGGCGACCCCGTGGCCCGCTCCCTGGTCGACCGGCTCGCCGACGAGGTCGTGAGCATGGCGGTGGTGGCGCTGCGGCGGCTGGAACTGCTGGACGAGGAGACGCCCGTGGTGCTCGGCGGCGGCATCCTGGCCGCCCGGCACCCCCGGTTGGACTCCGGGGTGCGCGAACGGCTCGCGGAGCGGGCACCGAAGGCCGTGCCCCAGGTGGTGACCGAACGCCCGGTGCTGGGCTCCGCACTGCTGGGGCTGGACCGCATCGGCGCGGACGCGGACGCCGGGCAGCGCCTGCGGGAGCACTTCTCCTAGGGCCGGGTCCGGTCACGCCCGTCCCGGGGCGCGGCGGGCCCTCAGCCGGCCGGTGCAGGCGCCCCCTCCACACGCGCCGGTCCGGTCGCGTAGGCCAGCGGCGGCGCCACGGCCTGGGCGTCCGCCCCCTCGCCGACCCACAGCGAGATGAACAGCGCGGCGGTCGCCTCCAGGAGCCCCGCCCGGTCGAGCCCGCCGCCGGCCACCGGGTCACAGCCCACGTCCTGCACCAGCGTGTAGGCGCGGGCCAGGGCCTGTGGGTCGTCCCCGCAGACCGGAACCGCCAGCGGACGGCCGTCGAAGACGGGGGGCCGCATGCGCCACACGTCCTCGTGGCAGAGGTTGAACGCCTTGACCACCCGGGCTTCCGGCGCCGCCGCGGCCAACTGCTGCGCGGCCGAGGGCCCTTGTTCGGTCAGCAATCGGAAGCCGGGCCCGACCGGATTGGAGCAGTCGAGCAGCACCCTGCCGGCCAGGACCCCGCGCAGTTCCCGTACCACCTCGGCTCCCGCGCCGAACGGCAGCGCCACCAGGACCACCTCCCCGAACCCGGCCGCCGCATCGAGCCCGGTGGGGTGCGCGGCGGGGCCGATGCGCTCCGCGAGCCGCTGCGCCCGGTGCGGGTCCCGACCGCCCACGGCCACCTCGTGCCCGGCCCGCACCCAGTGGGTGGCGAGCGCGTCCGCCATGTTGCCCGTGCCCAGTACGCCGATCCTCATCACGCGTTCCCCTCCGCATCCCGCCCCGCGGTGCCCGCTCCGGCCGTTCACCACGAAGCTAGGCGGCCCGTCGGGCACCATGTGGTACGTGACGACCGACGCCTTCCTCGCCGACTGCCGCGCTCGCCTTGCCTTCGACCTGCTGTCCCACACCTGGAACGCCGTGGTGCTCTGGGCGCTGCGGGACGGCCCCCGGCGCCCGGTCGAACTGCGGCAGGACATCGGGAGCATCAGCTCCAAGGTCCTCACTGAGACCCTGCGGCGCCTCCAGTTCAACGGGTTGGTGACGCGGCACGCGCTGCCGGGGGCGCCGCCGCGGGTCGAGTACCGGCTGACCGACCTGGGCCGGACCCTGTTGGCCCCCATCGACGCCTTCGGGGCCTGGGCCTTCGAACACGGCGACGAGGTGATGGCCGCGCAGGAGGCCGCGGAGGCCGTCACGCCGCCGGACCGGCCCCGGCCCCGTACCGACGGGTAGGGGTTCGCCGGAGCCCACAGGACCACTCGATCGTGTGTACGGAGCGTGCGAGAGGGAACCGAACACCCTCGGAGGGCGTATTCACCAATGGGGGGCACAAGATCCCGGCAATGCCCGTGCGCGAGGGGGAGCCTACGGTGATACTGGCCGCACCGAACGGGCAGCGCAGGGGGATGGACGGATGACCACGGGGGAGGCCGCATGACGCATCCGTCGCACCGCGGCACACAAGCACCGACCGGAGCCGTGCCCACCGGCCGCCCGTCCACCAGACCGACACCGGGCGGGTCCGGAGCGCCGGCCGGCGTGCCCGGACAGCCCTCCGTACCCGCACAGCCGCACCCCGCGCACGTCTCCCCGGCGTCCCCGGCACCCCCGGCACCCCCGGCTGCGGTGTCGCCCCGCCGGTCCGCCTGGGCGGAAGGCACGGACCGGCTCCGCGCGGCGGCGACCACCGAGCCGGGCCGGCTGCGCATCATCGGCGCCGTCCTCGCCCTGCTGGTCGTCGGGTTCGGCGCGGTGGCCTCCTGGCAGGTGACGGACCGCGCCACCGCGGCCGACGACGTCCTGCACCGCAGCCAGCCCCTCGCTTCGGAAGCCGCAGCGGTCTACCGCTCGCTGGCCGACGCCAACACCGCCGCGTCCAGCGGCTTCCTGGCGGGCGGCCAGGAGCCCGCCCAGGTGATCGAACGGTACCGGCGGGACATCGACACCGCTTCCGAGAAGCTCGCCGCGGCGTCCGCCGGAGCGGAACCGGGCTCCGCGTCCGCCGCCGCCATCGCCGACCTGAACCAACTCCTGCCGCGGTACACGGGCCTGGTGGAGCGCGCCCGTGCCAACAACCGGCAGGGCCTGCCGCTGGGCGGCGCCTACCTGCGGTACGCGAACGACACCATGCAGACCGAGATGCTGCCGGCCGCGGAGAAGCTCTACACGAGCGAGAACGCCCGGCTGCGCGCCGACTACGACGGCGCCACGCCCTACCCGTGGGTGGCCATCGGCGTGGGCACGCTCGTCCTGGCCGCCCTCGCCTGGGCCCAGCGCCGCAACTACCTGCGCACCAACCGGGTGTTCAACCACGGACTGCTCGCCGCGACCGCCGCCTCGACGGTCGTCCTGCTGTGGCTGGTCATAGGGCACTCGGTGGCCCGCTCCGGGCTGAACGACTCGTACGAACACGGGGTGCGCTCGCTCAACGCCCTCAACGACGCCCGCCTCGCGTCCCTGAAGGCCCGCGGCAACGAGAACCTGACCCTGGTGAGCCGCGGCGCCGAGACGGTCACGGTGAAGGACGTCCCGGTCGACAAGTACGACGCCGCGTACAACGAGCAGATGGGCCTGCTCGCGGGCACCGAGGGGCGTCCCGGTCTGCTGGCGGCGGCCCTGGACCTCGCCGACGACGCGGACGGCAGGACCCCCGTCTCGGACGCCACCGACGCCATGAAGGTCTGGCAGGAGCGGCACGGAGTGGCCCGTGACCGGGACAACGCGGGCGACTACCAGGGCGCCCTGGACAAGATCATCGGTACGGAGAAGGACAAACCGACGGGCCGGTGCGTCGCTACGGAGGACCGGCCGACCGGGGAGTGCTTCGACGCGGTCGACGCGGCCCTGGAGAAGGCGCTCGCACATGAGCAGGGCGAGTTCAAGAAGGCCGTCGGGCACGCACCGAGCAGCATGAACGCCCTGGCCCTGGGCGCCGCGGCGCTCGCGCTGCTGGCCGCCGCGTTCGCCCTGCTCGGCATCGGGCGCAGGCTTTCGGAGTACCGGTGAGAGGGGACGCGACGATGAGTACGCGACGCGTGAGCCTGCGGGGTTGGGGCGGGGTCGCCGCGATGGCGGTCGCCTGCGTCCTCACGGCCCTCTTCGTCCTGTTGCCGGTGGCCCACAGCAGCGGGGACGAGGCCCCGCTGGGCGGGCCGGGGGTGGCCGACGGCCTCCAGACCGCGGCCGATGACTGCACCCCGGAGGCGTCCAGCCTGCGCGCGAGTGCCGAAACGGGGCCCGCGGTCGCCGCGATCCGCAAGCGCGGACGCCTGGTGATCGGCGTGGACCAGAACAGCTACCGCTGGGGCTACCGCGACCCGAACAAGGACGGCGGCAGCCTGGAGGGCTTCGACATCGACCTGGCGAAGGCGATCGCCCGGGAGATCCTGCCGGGCGGCCCGGTCCAGTTCCGGGCGATCCCCACCAACCAACGGATACCCGCACTCAAGAGCGGGCAGGTGGACATGATCGTGCGGACCATGACGATCAACTGCGAACGCTTGGAACAGGTCGACTTCTCCACCGCCTACTTCACGACGGGCCAGCAGGTCCTCGCCCCCCGCGACTCGACCATCACCGGCTACAACCGCACCCTGGCGAACAAGCGGGTGTGCTCGGCCAAGGGCTCCACGGCCGAGACCGCGCTGAAGGCGAAGAGCTACGGCGCGGACGTCTCGACCACGGTGCCCAACCAGCTCGACTGCCTGGTCCGGCTGCAACTCGGCGAGGTGGACGCGGTGGTCACGGACAGCGCGTTGGCGGCCGGGCAGGCCGCCCAGGACCCGACGGTGCAGCTGAAGGGCAAACCGTTCACGACGGAGTACTACGGCATCGCGATGAAGAAGGGCTCGGACGACCTGGTGCGCCGGGTCAACCAGGTCCTCGTGGAGTACCGCGCCCAGGAGTGGCAGGAGTCCTACGACAAGTGGCTCGCCGACGACCTGGGCCCCGACGTGGAGCCGCCGGCCCCGCAGTACCGCGACTGAGACGACGCACGACGGCAGGTCCGATCCGGCCCACCGGGGCACGACCGAGAACAGTGAGGTGATCGATGGGCAGCACGGGACCCGCTGGTCCGGTGATGGACCGGGACGAGGTGGACCGTGCGCTGGCGCGGCTCGGCGCGGAGCACGAGGCCATCGAGACGTCGCTCCTCGCGCTCCAGGACCACGCGGGCCGCAGGCTGCTCGAAGGCGCCGAACTGACCGGCACCACCCGTGAACGGTGGGCCCGGACGGACGCCTCGATCTCCGTGCTGTGGGCCTACTTCGAACGCTACGCGCAGGTGTTGCGCTCGGCCCGGGAGCTGCGGGCCCGCCGGCGCTGGTCCAGCCAGGAGGACCTGGCGCGGCTGACGGAGCTGCTGCGCGGGCCCAGCGTGACGGTCCCCGGCCCCGAGGGCGCCGAGACGGGAGCCGCACCGGTGCTCACCGGCCCGGCCCGGCTCAGCCGCCAGTTCACCCTGGAGGAACTGGTCTCCGTCATGAACGACCTGTACGCGAGTTCGCTGGACCTGGTGGTCTCGGCGGACGCGGTGTGGTCGGCGCTGCCCGCACGGATCGACCTGCTGGCGGCCGAACTCCAGCGCACCCGGGGGCTCGCCCACTCCGTGGGGGTGCGCCCCGGCGAACACCCGTCGGGGGACGACCTGGAGCGCATCACCCGCGCCCTGACCCTGTTGCGGGAACAGGTGGTGTCCGATCCGCTGGCGTTCTGGAGCCCCGCGCGGGGCAGTTCGGCCCCGGGCGGCGGACGCCCCGACACCGGACGCTACGACCGTCAGGCCCGGGCCCTGGAGGAGGTGCGACGGGAGATCGACGCGGTCCTCACCGTCCGCCAGGACGCCGAGGCCCGGCTGCTGCGGCTGCGCGACGTGCTGTCCCGCGCGGACCGCACGCTGGCGGAGGCCCGCTCGGCGCGCGGGGAGGTACTGGCCAAGATCGCGGCCTCGGAGGTCCCCGCGGTCTCGGGACCGCCGACCGCGCTCCAGGAGCAGTTGGCGGCGGCCTCGGAGTACCGTCGACACGCCCAGTGGCACCGGCTGTCGCCGCTGCTGGAGGCGTTGGAGCAGCGTGCGGAGGACGAGTTGTTGCGGGCTCGGGAGTCGCTGACCGCGGTGACGGCGCCGCTCGCGGTCCGGGCGGAGCTGCGCGGTCGGCTCGACGCGTACAAGGCGAAGGTGGCCCGGCACGGCCTGGCGGAGGACCCGTTGCTGATCGAGCGGTACGACCTGGCGCGCCGGATGTTGTGGAGCGCGCCCTGTGATCTGCGGGCGGCCGAGTCGGCGGTACTGCGCTACCAGCGGGCCGCCGCCGAGGTACTGGTGCCGAGGGTGCCCGACCAGGGCGGCGCCGTGGACGGGAGGGGGAACCGATGACCGGGACGACGTGCCAACGGCCGGACTGCGAGGGCGCCTACGAGGACGTGGGCGGCGGCGAGCTGTACTGCGACACGTGCGGGCTGGCGCCGGTGGTCTCCGCGGGGAGCGGTCCGGGCTCCCCCGGCACGACGGGTGCGGCCGGGTCCGGTGCGGGTACGGCGGGGTCGGGCAGCGCGTCCGGGCTTTCGGGTTCCCCGGGGTCGGCGCGTTCCGGCCGCTCCGCGCGCTCCTCCTCGTCGCGCCGTTCCGTCTCCGGGCGCCTGTCGCGGGCCCGTTCGGTGTCGGGCCGGCTGACCGAGCGCTCGGTGTCGGTGAACACGTCCGGCCGTACCGGCGGGGCGCCGAGCCGGGGACGGCTCGGCGCGGGCCTGGTCGAGGTGCCGGGGGTGCCGCGCCCCGACCCGCAGGGCATGGTGCTGGAGGACCCGGAGGTGCCCGAGCGCAAGCGGTTCTGCTCGCGCTCGGACTGCGGGGCCCCGGTGGGCCGTTCCCGCGGTGAGCGACTGGGGCGCACGGAGGGCTTCTGCACCAAGTGCGGGCACCCGTACTCGTTCGTCCCCAAGCTGACCGGGGGCGACGTCGTGCACGGGCAGTACGAGGTGATGGGGTGCCTGGCGCACGGCGGGCTGGGCTGGATCTACCTGGCGATCGACCGTGCGGTGGCCGACCGCTGGGTGGTGCTCAAGGGCCTGTTGGACACGGGTGACCAGGACGCGATGGCGGCGGCGATCTCGGAGCGCAGGTTCCTCGCCGAGATCGAGCACGCGAACATCGTGCGGATCTACAACTTCGTGGAGCACCTCGACCAGCGCACGGGCTCCCTCGACGGCTACATAGTGATGGAGTACGTCGGCGGCAAGTCGCTCAAGGAGATCGCCAACGAGCGGCGCACCCCCACCGGGAAGCGGGATCCGCTGCCCGTGGAGCAGGCGTGCGCGTACGGCATCGAGGCGTTGGAGGCGCTCGGGCACCTGCACAGCAGGAACCTGCTGTACTGCGACTTCAAGGTCGACAACGCGATCCAGACCGAGGACGAGCTGAAGCTCATCGACATGGGCGCGGTGCGGCGCACCGACGACGAGGAGTCGGCGATCTTCGGCACCGTCGGCTACCAGGCGCCGGAGGTCGCGGAGGTCGGCCCGTCGGTGGCGTCGGACCTGTACACGGTGGCCCGGACGCTCGCGGTGCTCACCTTCGACTTCCAGGGCTACACCAATGTGTTCGTGGACTCGCTGCCCGATCCGGAGCACATCGAGGTCTTCCGGACCTACGAGTCGTTCTACCGGTTGTTGGTGCGGGCCACCGATCCCGATCCGGCCCGGCGGTTCGCTTCGGCGCAGGAGATGGCGGAGCAGCTGACGGGGGTGCTGCGGGAGGTCGTCGCGCTCCAGACGGGTCGTCCCAAGCCCGCGCTCTCCACGCTGTTCGGACCGGAGTTGAAGGTCGTCGACGCGGAGTTGTTCGACGCGGGTGACGACGGGGGGTCGGTGCTCGGCGCCCGCCCGGCGCGCAGCGCCCGTCGGGTGCTCGGCGGTCGGCGCGCGGGGGCCGGGGTGGACCCGGCCGCCGGACGTCCGGCGCTGCCGTCCGCGTCCGGTGCCGTCGCGGTGGACGGCCCGGGCGGCGGTCCCGCGGGAGGACCGGACAACGGGTCGGTCGGCGGGCCGGGCAGCGGGTCGGTCGGCGGGCCGGGTGGCACGTGGGCGCACACCCCGGCCGCTCTGACCGCCGGAGCGCCCGCCGCGGCGCTCACGGGCAGACTGGTGCGCCCCCTGGACGGCGTGTCGGCGGCCCTGGCGCTGCCGGTGCCCCATGTCGACCCGGACGACCCCAATGCCGGTTTCCTCGCCGGTCTGATGGCGTCCTCGGCCCCCACCGAGTTGATCTCCGCGCTGCACTCGGCGCCCGCCGACTCGCTGGAACTGCGGCTGCGGGAGCTACGGGCCAGGCTGGAGACGGGCGAAGCAGCGGCGGCGGCCCGCATCCTGGACGCCCTGGTGCGGGACCACGCCGAGGACTGGCGGGTGATCTGGTACCAGGGGGTCGGTTCGCTGGCGGCCGGCGACCACGAGACGGCGGCGCTGTCGTTCGACGCGATGTACGACGCGTTCCCCGGCGAGCCGGCGCCCAAGCTGGCGCTCGGGGTGTGCGCGGAGGTGCTGGGCCAACTCGACAACGCCACCGAGTACTACCGGCTGGTGTGGACGACCGACCCGAGCTACGTGTCGGCCGCGTTCGGGCTGGCCCGGGTGCGGCTCGCCGCCGGGGACCGGCCGGGCGCGGTACGGGTCCTGGAGTCGGTGCCGGAGTCCTCGATCCACTACACGGCGGCCCGGGTCGCGGCCGTCCGCGCCCGGCTGCGCAAGCGGCTCGCCGCGGGCCCGGACCAGCCGCTGCTGGACGATCTGACGGCCGCCGCGGGACAGGTGGAGGCACTGGACGCCTTCGGTCTCGACGCGGTCCGCAGGGAGCGGCTGTCGACCGAGGTGCTGGGGACCGCGCTGGACTGGGTACTCTCCGGTAGCCGGGGTCCTTCCGCCGTACCGGGCGGCTCCGGTGGCCGGACGGCGCTGCTCGGCAGTGAACTGGACGAGCGCGGGCTGCGGTTCGGCCTGGAGCGTTCGTACCGCACGCTGGCGCGGCTCGCGCGGGGCGGCGAAGAGAGGATCGAACTGGTGGAACGTGCAAACCGCTTCCGCCCCCGGACATGGGTGTGATTGATGTCGTCGCAGCAACCCCGGTCGGTCGCCGGTCCACGGTGCCCCAGGTGTGCGGAACCGCTGGAGCCGGGCGACCGGTTCTGTGGTGTGTGTGGTCATGATGTGTCGTCAGTGGGCGTCGGCGGGGGGCCCACCGGGCTGGACCACCCCACCATCGCCATGCAGAGCCCGGGACCCCCTGGTGCCCCGGCCCCGGGCGGCGCGGTCGCCGCGGTCGCTCCGGGTGCCCGGGTGCAGTGGCCCGAGGCGCCGGAGGTGAGCGGCGGCGCCCCCGCGCCGGTCCACCGGGCCGGCGACATCTCGGGGCGCACCTCGGGCGGCGGAGACCTCCCCTCGTACGGCGGGCGTTCGGCGTCGGACGGTCCCGAGTTCCGTACCGACGACCCCTACGCCCACCCCGACCCGGCCCCTGCGGGCAGCAGCGGCGACTATCCGCTGCCGGCCCCCGCTCCGGGCCCGGCGCCGGGCGCCGCCCCGTCGACCGCGTCGACCGCAGACCCCCGCGAGGGCGTCCCCGCGGCCGGTGACCCCGCGGGTCCTGCGGCCAAGCGGTGCGTGTTCTGCGGGGTGGGCCGGGTCGCCCAGGACGACTACTGCGAACACTGCGGCAAGGCCCAGCCCCGGGAACGCGACCACATGGAGACCGCGTTGGACGCGGTCGCCGCGGTCAGTGACCGCGGGCTGCGCCACCACCGCAACGAGGACGCGTACGCGATCTCCTCGGCCGCGCTGCCCGACGGCTCCCCCGCCGTCGTCGCGATCGTCTGCGACGGGGTGTCGTCGGCGAGCCGACCCGACGAGGCGTCACTCGCGGCGTCCCGCGCGGCGAACGAGTGCGTGCTCGACCTGTTGCCGCAGGGCGTCCATCCGCAGCAGGCGATGCACCAGGCGATCGTCGCGGCGTCGGAGGCGGTCAACGCCCTGGCCGGGGAGGGGGCGCCGACCGGCGACACCGCGCACCAGAACGCGCCCGCGTGCACCCTGGTCGGTGCGATCGTCGCGGGTGAACTGCTGGTCATCGGCTGGGTCGGTGACAGTCGCGCCTACTGGGTGCCGGTGGACAGGTCGGCCCCCGTGGCACGGCTCACCGAGGACGACTCCTGGGCGGCCCAGATGGTCGCCGCGGGTCTGATGAACGAGGCGGAGGCGTACGCCGACGAGCGCGCGCACGCGATCACCGGCTGGCTCGGCGCCGACTCCTACGAACTCGAACCGCACACCGTGTCGTTCAAGCCGGACCGGGCCGGAGTGGTGGTGGTGTGCACCGACGGCCTGTGGAACTACGCGGAGTCCGCGCAGAACATGGCCACGGTGCTGCCGGTGGACGCACACCGGCAGCCGCTGGAAGCGGCGCGGACCCTCGTGGGTCACGCCCTCGACGGCGGGGGCCACGACAACGTAACAGTGGCGCTAGTGCCGTTCCCCGCCCCCGAGCCGGGGGCAGGATCGGCCTGAGGCGGGCCGCCGACCGGGCCGGGGTGGGACCGGGGGCACCGGAGCAAACCGGGACGCACCGAGGCGGTGTACGGCAAGGGGTGGGTCCGCGGTGCGGGCCGGCCCGAACGTGGCGCCAGCGGGCGTCCACGACCAGTCACGCCCACGTGCCGTGGGACAGCGAGGGGGAGCGGAATCCATGGCCAATTTCTCGAAGTCGTCCATACCGCAGTTCTCGGTCGACGTGTACCAGAACGAGTTCCTGCCCGAGGGCGGGCGCGAGGTCAACGCGATCGTCACGGTCACCTCGACCGGTGGCGGCACGGTCGGCCCCGCGGTGTCCGCACCGCACCCGCACGGCACCGGGGGGAACCCGGAGGCCGCGGTGGTGATCATGGTCGACTGCTCGGGGTCGATGGACTATCCGGCGACCAAGATGCGCGGCGCCCGCGAGGCGACGGCCGCGGCCGTCGACGCGCTGCGGGACGGGGTGCGGTTCGCGGTCGTCGCCGGTACCCACGTCGCCCGGGAGGTGTACCCGAGGACCGGGGGGCTGGCGGTGGCGGACGAGCGCACCCGCGCCGACGCCCGGCAGGCGTTGCGGAGCCTGTCGGCCGGCGGCGGCACCGCCATCGGCACCTGGCTGCGGCTCGCCGACACCCTGCTCGCCACCGCCGAGGTCCCGATCCGGCACGGCATCCTGCTGACCGACGGGCGCAACGAGCACGAGTCGCCCGAGGCCCTGCGGGAGGCCCTGGACGCGTGCGCGGGCCGCTTCACCTGTGACGCGCGCGGGGTGGGCACCGACTGGGAGGTCAAGGAGGTCACCGGCATCGCCTCCGCCCTGCTCGGCACCGCCGACATCGTCGCCGACCCGGCCGGGCTCGCCGCCGACTTCACGCAGATGATGGAGTCGACGATGGGCAAGGAGGTCGCGGACGTGGCGCTGCGGCTGTGGACGCCGATGGGCGCCCGGGTCGCGTTCGTGAAGCAGGTCGCCCCGAACGTCGAGGAGTTGACGGAGCGTCGCACCGAGGCGGGGCCCCGGGCGGGTGACTACCCCACCGGCTCCTGGGGCGACGAGTCCCGGGACTACCACGTGTGCGTCGAGGTGGCGCCCGCGGGAATCGGGCAGGAGATGTTGGCGGCCCGGGTGTCGCTGGTCGTCCCGGAACCCGACGGGAGCGTGCGGCCCCTGTCTCAGGGGTTGGTGCGTGCGGTGTGGACGGACGACATGTCGGCGTCCACGTCCATCAACCCGCAGGTCGCCCACTACACCGGCCAGGAGGAACTCGCCCAAGTCATCCAACAAGGGTTGGATGCCCGTAAATCCGGCGATGTGGACGGAGCGACGGCCAAGTTGGGCCGCGCGGTCCAGCTCGCCAGCGCCTCCGGGAACGAGGACACCGCCAAGCTGCTGGCGAAGGTGGTGGACGTGGTCGATGCCGCTGCGGGTACTGTGCGACTGAAGGCGAAGGTCGCGGAGGCCGACGAGATGACTCTCGAAACCCGGTCCACCAAGACCGTCCGCGTCAAGAAGTAAGCAGGCGGTAACGGCCTCATCGCCGTAGCCCGCCGCGGCTCCCGGCCGCGGCGGACCGAGCTCCGGCCCCGTGCCGGAAGAGGAGAGGGGGAGGCGCCGACATGCCGACCTGTCCGAACGGACACCAGTCGGGTGCCGACGACTGGTGCGAGGTCTGCGGTCACCGCATGACCGGTGCCGTACCGCCGCCGCCACCGCCGCCCGCGGCCGGTTACGGTTTCCCACCGCCCGCGCCGGGCGCGCCGGGCGGCCCGCCGCCGCGCGCCGGTTCCGATCCCGTGCAGCCGGAGTACTGCCCGCAGTGCCACACCCCGCGGGAGGGCGGAGCGCCCTTCTGCGAGGAGTGCCGGTGGAACTTCATCACCAACAAGGCGACCTCGTACACGCCCCCGGCCCCGCGCCCCCCGGGCGGACTCGGCGGCCCGCCGCCCGGACGTTTCCCCGGCCCCGGCGGTCCCCCCGGCCCGAGCGGTCCCCCCGGACCCGCGGGAGCGCCGGGTCCGCACGGCCAGGCCCCCGGCCAACACGGTCAGGGACCGGGTCAGCACGGCCAGCACGGGCAAGGGCCTGGTCAGCACGGTCAGAGACCCGGTCCGCTCGGTCAGGGATCGGGACAGGACGCGTTCGGTTACCAGGGGTCACGTCCCTCGCAGGTGAACCGACCCGCCGAGCCGATCCCGTCCTTCGGCGGTGGGGCTCCCGGACCGGTGGGTCCACCGCCCCCGCCACCGGTGGGCCAGGTCCCCGGTGGACCCCCCGGCCCGGGAGCACCGAGCGCCTTCCAGCAGGGCGGCCCGCCCGCGCCGCCCGCCCACCCCGGCTTCCCGGACACCGGGCGCCAGGGCCCGCCGCCCCCGCCCGGCGGCGGTCAGGGCTTCGCCGGTGAAGGCCACGACGATTGGGTCATCTCGCCCCCCTCGGGGAGCAGCGGCCCCGGCGGCGAGCAGTTGCCGCGCACCCACGCGGGCCCCGGGGGCTTCCCGGCCTCGGACTCCTGGTCGGCCACGATCGGCCCGGACCGTGAGTACTTCCTGGCGATGATGCAGCGCTCCGGCCCCGAGGCCGTCGGGCTGAACCTCCCGGCGTACTCGCCCGAGCAGCACCGTCCGCTGATCGGCAACCAGATCACCATCGGTCGCCGCCGGCACTCCACGGGCGAGGTCCCGGACATCGACCTCTCGGTGCCGCCGGAGGACCCGGGCGTCTCGCACCAGCACGCGGTGCTGGTGCAGCAGCCGAGCGGGGCCTGGGCGATCGTCGACCAGAACTCCACCAACGGCACCACGGTCAACGGCTCCGACGAGCCGATCCAGCCGTTCGTTCCGGTGCCCCTCCAGGACGGGGACCGGGTGCACGTGGGCGCCTGGACGACGATCACCATCCACCGGGGCTGATCCCGTCGCGGGTGGGGCGGCGGGCCGCGGGACCCCCGCGGGCCCCGGCGGGGCGGCGGGGGGCCCCGGGCCCGCGGGCGGGGCGGCCCGCGCGGCCCCCCCCCCCC